>CAMNIH010000072.1 GCA_946540365.1 uncultured Bacteroidales bacterium | reverse complement strand
GGCACCCGCGTGGACGGCGTCTACACCGCCGACCCCGAGAAGGACCCCACGGCCACCAAGTATCAGCGCCTCAGCTACAGCGAAGCCCTCGAGAAGAAGCTCAAAATCATGGATCTCACCGCTTTCGCCCTGGCTGAGGACAACAACCTGCCCATCTACGTCTTCGACATGAACCGCCCGGGCAACCTGCTGCGTGTGGTCGAGGGCGAGGAGATCGGCACCCTGGTAAGCAAATAAAATAATCAATACAAGAGATACAATGAACGACCTATCGAAAGCTTGCCTCGACGAGGCAAGGAACAGTATGAAGAGTTCGCTGAGCTTCCTCGACAAGGAACTGGCGAAGATCCGTGCCGGCAAGGCCAACCCCGGCATGCTCGACGGCGTGAAGGTTGACTACTACGGCACTATGACCGAGATCAGTCAGGTGGCCAACATCAACACCCCCGACGCCCGCTCAATCGTCATCCAGCCCTGGGAGAAGAATCTCGTGGGTGCCATCAACAAGGCCATCCTCGACGCCAACCTCGGCTTCACCCCGCGCCACGAGGGCGACATCCTCCGCATCGTCATCCCCCCGCTGACCGAAGAACGCCGCAAGGAACTCTCCAAACAGGCCAAGACCGAGGTGGAGAACGCCAAGGTCAACGTGCGCAACGTGCGCCGCAACGTGATGGACAAGGTGAAAAAACTCAAGGACAAGGCCGTGCCCGAGGACGAGGTGAAGCAGGTGGAGAAGGAACTGCAGGACATCACCGACAAGAACATCGCCGAGTGCGACAAGATCTACGCCGCCAAGGAGAAGGAGATAATGAGCATCTGATAGTCTCCCCGCTTCGCGGAAATCCATAAATCCAATAATATAATGGATTAATAGATTACGCCGAAGGCGGGAGAACATAGAACCATGCAAATTGTCAGATTCGACTCGCTGGAGTCGACAAACAAGTATTGTGAAGCCCTCGACCTCGCTGAGGTGGAGGACTTCACTTGCTATTGGGCCCTCGCCCAGACCGCCGGCATCGGCCAGCGCGGCAACCACTGGGAGGCCGCTCCCGGCAAGAACCTCACCTTCAGTCTGGTGCTCCACCCGTCGTTCTTGCCCGCCGACCGCCAGTTCCGCCTCACCCAGGCTCTCTCCCTCGCCCTTGTCGATTTTCTTTCAACATTCAACATTCAACATTCAACATTCGTCAAGTGGCCCAACGATATCTATGTCGACGGCCACAAAATCTGCGGCACCCTCGTCAGCACCCGCTTGCAGGGCAACGTCATTGCCTCGGCCGTCTGCGGCATCGGCCTGAATGTCAACCAGACCGTCTTCCCCGACTGGGTGCCCAACCCCACCTCGCTTGGCCTGCTCACCGGCCGGACGTTCGAGCTGGAGCCCCTGCTGTGTCGGTTGCTTGCCTGCATCGAGATGAGGTACAGTGCTTTGAGAACTGGCCTCGACCCCGAGCCGGAATACCTCGTACACCTGATGAACCTCGGGGTTCCCGCGCAATACATATATAATAATGATGAGATGGAGGCCACCGTCACCGGCGTCGACCCCCACGGCCGCCTGCTCCTCACCGCCTCTGACGGCCGCCGCCTCTCCTGCGGCATGAAAGAGATTGCTTGGCTCTAACGCAGCAAGGTCACCGTCCCCACTTTTGTTTGTGTTTTCTCCGGTAGGGTGGCTGTCCGGTATTTCAGCCTCCACACGTAGGTATCCTGCACGCAAGGAAGCCCGTCGTGGGTGCCGTCCCATCCTTCGGCGGGATGGTCGGTGTGATAGACAAGCAGCCCCAGACGATTGAATATGTCCAACTCTTCTTGCGTAATACCGATGGATATGATGGAGAAAATCCTGTTGGTTTCGTTGTCGGGGGTAAAAACATTGGGCGCCCAGAGTGTTTCACGAAGGAGTCTGATGCTGCGGTAGGCGGTGTCGCAGCAACTGGGATGGCTCCAGACAACCAGCCCCACAATGATGCTGTCTTGGGCGGCGCTGATGGTGTGGCACAAGGGATTGCCGTTGAAGGCGAGTTCGCTGCCATCAAGCAGCCACTGTCGTCCGGAGGCACCGGAACTAATGTCGTAGACGTTGAAAGTGGGCTGGTCGTATGTTAGCGTCTCCGGGGTCACCATCATTTCGGCAGAGGGGAATGTCAGTGGCTCAAGCGAAAGGCTTTCTTCGAACGGACATTGATAGTCGAAGGTGAGGGAGTAGAGCGTGGTGCTATGGGGCATAACCAGCACCGTGGTGTCGTGCTCATGGCCTGTCAGCAAGGTGTCGGGAGGCGTTGCATGCCATGTGAATGCCGGCACATCGTCCTCCCACACAGCCTCCGACAGGTCGACGGAGAGGTAGTAGCTGGAATCGGTACAGTTGGCAGCAGTGTCTATATATACTACGGGACGAGCCAGCACAAAGAGGTGTAGTTCGACAACGGAATCGCACCCGTTGGAGGTTGTCATGGTGTCAAGGAAAATACCCGTGCTGTCGTAGAAATGGCCGTTCATCGCAAGGGTACTGTTGAAACAAATTGTGTCATAACGTATGGTGATGGGTATGGTGTCCCTCGCTCCAAGCATGAGCAGGACCACCGAATCGCATCCGTTGGCAGCCCTGAGGGTGTCGTAATAGTTTCCGGGAATGGTGTATGTCCCTCCGTGCCAGTAGTATGTGCTTCCAGGGCAGAGGCTGTCGACCACTGTTGTCTGTGATGGAAAACGGAGGGTTAGCTCAAGAATCGTGATGCTGTCGCAGCTGCTGGCAGTCCCTGTTGTAAGACTATAGCTGCCCGAATCAGTGTAATAGCTTTCGCCGAAGCGCAGGCTGTCGCCTTGGCAGATAGAACGGTGCAGCGTCACGGTGTCGGAAGGAGGATTTACTATTACGGTGGCTCTCAACGTGTCGCATAGTTCTGGTAGGGCGGCAGTTATACGATGGATGCCAGGTGTGTTGAACTGATGGTAGAGTACCATGCTGTCTCCTCCGGCAGGTTCATTGTCGACTGACCAGGATACCGTTACGCTGTCGTCCACCCCATAAAGGTGTAATTCTGCTTCGTCACCCAAACACAGATAGATGTCGTCGTAACGGGCATTCGTTCCGTTGACCAGCAACGAATGGGTCATGTCGTGCATAGCCATGCCGGCCAGATAGGCGTAACTCTCGTAGTTTCCCAAACTGTAGAAAAAAGCCTCGAAGGTACCGCTGTCGTTTGTAATGGTGTGCGGGCCTGCCGATATGGGCAGTTGCACATAGCTGTAGTCGCACGCCATGGGGGTGAGCGAAGTGTCCGGCGGCTGTCCGTCTATGCGCAGGCCTGCCGTGTCGGTGGAGTGTGTGACAATATTGACAAAGTGAGAGGTGGTGAGCGTGGTGGTGAGGGCCTGAAAAGAGACAGAAGAGACTCCTTGTTCGACGGGTGGGATGGTCACTGAGGCGGGGTCACCCGGACCTCCGGAACAGCCATGTCCTTTGATGTAGAGGCATACATAGGCAGGATGGCTGCTTTCGAGCAGGTGCCCCTGTCCACTGGCCACGGTGGTTTCAAAGGTCTCTCCGCTCATGAGTGTGGCTATGGTAGTGCCGTCTAGGACCAGTTGGTTGCTGTCTGATGCAGAGGTGATGCGTACACGGTCGCCATAAATCTGCAGGGCGGTAGGCACAATCACGAAGCGCTGTCCCCAGTAGCGAGGCGGTACGCATTGTTCGTATAGGTGGTCGCAGGCTCCGCAGCCTCCAGGCACGTTGGCGCACGTGGCACCCTGAAACGCGGCAAAGCGTTTTCCGTTGGAAGTCACACGCATACCCGAGAGGTCTTCGTTGCGGTTGGCAACGATATGGTGACATTGCCCTTGGCGCAGCATTACGGTGCATACAGTGCCTGCGCTGTCAACAGGGGTACCATAGAAGTAAAAAGGGTCGCTTGTGCTACAGGGCAGTGTGTACGTGAGCCATGTGCTGTCTTCAACAGCCACAAAGCCCGCTGTGGCACCGTTGAAGCATGGGTAGACCTGTAGTACATATTCTGTATCGAGTACATCGGTGGGAAAGATGGTGGCAATGTCATAGGAGGCATACATGTAGCTCGAGGCATAGAGCGAGATGGGATGTGTGGCGGTGACGTGCAACCCGTGGTTGCCCGGAGTGGATGTATATTGTCCGCCCGCCACAGAGGATTGCAGCGGAATGTTGACCAGCCCTGCGGTCGTTATGTTGACAGTGGTGTCCCATGACTGGCGGGGACACATGATGTGTATCTGTGTGTTGTCGGGTGCATAGGCGGCCAACGACATGTCGCTATAACCGCCAAAGTTTTGCAGGAACATCAGCCAGAAGTCCCGACCCATGGTGGTGTTGTCGCATTGTGCGTGCAACATTGGTGTCGTCAATGCCAGGACGATGAAAAAGCCAACCAGGAGGATGTTTCGTCGAAGGGTCATCGGCTGTTGTGCATTATCTTTTTGACGAGTCGGGTGACGACGGCGTCGTACTCCTCTTCGGTGTCGGCGCAGGATGTTGATGCACTCGTTCTCGTCATTGAGGATAGCGACTGCCCGACTGTAGAAGTCGAGGTAGTGCTCTTCCAGGATATGACGTTTGCGTGCCGCTTTCATGACCTTATAGACGGAAAAGTGAGCCCGTTTGGCTCATCTGTTAACATTATTTAACAATAAAGTGCGGCAACTGTTGCAGTTGACGCACTGCCCGGCGCTCGAAGTCGACCTCAAGCACCACCTGCTGCGCGCCGTTGGTGAGCAGCAGCAGGGGCACATACGAGAATCCCACGGTGATCACCGGCGACGGCCGCCACCTCAGCTGCGGCATGAAGGAAATCCAGTTTCTTTAGCGTAGCAATGTCACCGTGCCCTTGCCGTTGTACACGCGGTTGTCCGGCATTCGCAGGCGATAGGTGTAGACGTAGGCCCCCTGCGGCCATCGGCCACCGTCCCAGGGGGTGTTGGGATCGTGGGTACTGAAGAGGCGCATGCCCCACCGGTCGAAGATATGCATCTCGAATTCCAGCAGCGGCTCCGATGTGATGCAACCGAAGCGGTTGTTGTCGTCGCGCCCGGGCGTGAAGACGTTGGGGAACCAGAAAGAGAGGGTGTCGGTGTTGACCGCCGGCAGCGGCCGGCAGCGCAGATGCATCACCACCAGCGAGTCGCACCCGTCGCTGGCCACGGTGTCGTGGGTGTAGACGCCGCCTGCGGTCAGCGTCTGCCCCTCGAAGAGCAGCGTGTCGCCCTCCTGGATGGTGTCGTAGAGGTGTGTCACCCATGCCTGCTGGATGGTGAGCACCACCAGCGAGTCGCAGCCGTATCGGTCGCTGAGGTAGAAGTAGTGGGTGCCGGCCGTGAGCACCGTATCGGGCGCATAATGGCTGGGAGCGCCGCAGGGTACCGTGTCGACCAGGACGGTGGTGTGGGTGCCCGACACGGTGAGGCTCAGGTTGACGAGGCATCCTGTCGTGTCGACGTAGCTGTAGCGGCGGGTGCCCAGCCGGTCTGTCTGTTCGGGCGGTATGCGGAAGCCGTGGCGGTAATAGCCGCGCCTGATGCACGTCGTGTCGACATATTCTTCGGTGCAGTGGTATTCCGGCACCTCGTCGCTGATGCGCACATCGTCCACCAGCATGATGACGTCGTATATGTCCTCCTGCCGCTCGGGACGGAAAGCGATACGCCAGGGTTGCGGGAAGGTGTCGAAGTAACGTCCCAGGTCGATGTCGAACGTCTGTAAGGCCTCTCCCTCTTCCCAGTCGGCCATCACCCGGATGGTGTCGAAGGGCACGTAGCTGTTGATGCAGTCGTTTTCGTCGGTGACGTAGCCCAGTGCCAGCCAGGCACCCTCGTTGAGATGCAAGGGGTTCCAGGGGTACCAGTCGGTACATTGATAGTTGGCCTTGAACTGCAACCGCCGCGGGGCCGTGGCCATCCGGGGCGAGACGGCGTAGGGCATGTAGGCTTTCCTGGGTGAGCCCGGCTGGTAGGCGTTGGCGCGGAGCATCATCCCCTTCCTGTTTTGGCTTCCAAACATGCCCAGCAGGCTGCGCCATCCCCACGAACGCACCCAGCACACGGTCCAGCAGTTGTCGTTCTCCTGATAGGTATAGTCGCCGAACTGCGCCCCCCAGCCGTTGTCGTGGACGAAGCCGGAGTTGAAAGTCTCTACGTAGGGGAACGGTTCGGGCGCGCACGTATCGGCCTGGCCGCAGGCCGGAATGGCCAGTGCCAGCAGCAGAAGCAGTGCTATGAGCCGCCGAGGGGTCATCGGCTGTGGTGCATGATTTTCTTGATGAGGAGGGCCACCACGGCGTCGTACTGCTCCTCGGTGTCGGCGCAGAAGACATAGACGGCGCGGCTGAGGTAGGAGATGCCCATGTAGCAGCTGGCAGCCACGTCGATCTGCTCGCCCTCGATGGGGGCGTTTTCGCGCGGATTGCTGCGGCTGCGGCGGGCGAAGAGCACCACGTCGCTCCCCTCGCGCAGGTTGGCCTGCTGCTCGGGGGCCAGGTCGCCGATGAGGAACTCGCGCTTCATCCACTCCCAGCCCGCGTCGTCCTCGGCGGCGATGACGGTCACGTCGACCTTCGAGTTGCTGTCGAGGGCGAAGTTGCTCACCGACGCCACCTTGACGTCGGGCTGCGAGGCGTAGCGCTGGTAGAGGTCGGTCTGGGCCGTGGCGGTCAGCGACGTCAGTATAAGCAGCGCCGTCAGCGCCACCCCCTTAAACCTTAAACCGTAAACCTTAAACCACTTCATACCGTGAGGAATTTCCAGATGTCGTTGATGACCGAGTCGGCTTCGCACTGGTTGTTGCACACCACCACGGGATCGTCGGTTTTCTTCTTGATGGTGCTCCTGACCGCCCGTTCGGGCCGTGGCATGTCGACGGCGCGCTGCGGTTTTGCGACGGGTGCGGCCTGCTCCACTGCCGGCTGAGGCGCGGTGACCACTATTTCGGGCACGCTGGCCTCGGCTACCAGGGGTGCCTCGGTTTGGTTCGGTCCAAGGAGGGTCCATGTGGCGGCACCGGCCACCATCAACCCCGCCACGCTGAACGCTATCGACCGGCGGCGTCGCACGATGCCGGCGGCCCGCCGTTCGGCGTTGTCCATCACCTCGTCGCGGTGCGTCAGCCGGGTCAGGTCGGCCAGTTCGCTGTCGTTGAGCGTCCCTTGGCGGTAGCGCTCCAGCAGGTGTTGTATTGTGTCGTTTTTCATCTCTATATATCGTGTGTCATGATGTATTTCAGTTTCTTCTCGGCTGTGACTGTCAGGCGTTTGACGGTCGAGGGGCTGAGGTCTGTCTTCGCTGCCGTCTCGTCGATGGTGTAACCGTGGTCGCGTCGCAGTTCCAGTATCTTCCGTTCCATGGGCAGCAGCAGCTCCTTGCTTTCCTTCAGCTCGCGCCCCACGCGTCGGTCGTCGGCCGCCATCTCCATCGTGGGGTCGACGCGCAGCAGGCGTCGGCGTCGGCGCAGGATGTTGATGCACTCGTTCTCCGTGGCACGGAAGCAGTAACCCACCTCATCGCGCAAGCCTATGCGTGTCAACGTCTTCACCACGGCCTCTTGTACGGCGTCCTTGGCATCGTCCTCGTCATTGAGGATAGCGACTGCCCGACTGTAGAAGTCGAGGTAGTGCTCTTCCAGGATATGACGTTTGCGTGCCGCTTTCATGACCTTATAGACGGAAAAGTGAGCCCGTTTGGCTCATCTGTTAACATTATTTAACAATAAAGTGCGGCAACTGTTGCAGTTGGCGCACCGCCCGGCGCTCGAAGTCGACCTCGAGCACCACCTGCTGTGCGCCGTTGGTGAGCAGCAGCAGGGGCACATGCAGCACCGTGTTGTAGCGGCAGGCCTGGTCGCACACCTTCTGGGTGATAGGCACTTCGGGCCGCTTGCACTCGACGATGATGCGGGGCTGCCCATCGGTGCCGTAGACCACGATGTCGCACCGGCGAGACTGCCCATTGACAGTGATAGCGCCCTCGACCTGCATCAGTTCCAGCGGATAGCCGTATCCCTCGTGCAGCATATGGATAGTGTGCTGGCGCACCTCTTCTTCGGGCGTCAGCGCCACCCATCGGCGCCGCACGGGATCCAGCACCTCTCGTCGGTTGTCTTGGTTGTGGTCAGGCATGTTCTCAATATTCGCCGCCCCCCTCGTCGCCGCTGTCGTCATCCATCTGTTGCGGACGCTGCTTGAGGCCGTTGTTGATCTTCCATGAGAAGCCGACGGTCACGGTGGGCGAGAGACGATGGTTTTTCACCACGCGATATAGCTCGACGTTGTCGGTGCGGTGGCCCCAGCCGCCGGTACAGAAGACGTCGCTCACGCGCAGGTTGATGGTGCCGCGCTTCTGGAGGACATCCTTCTTCACCGCCAGATCGAACCAGTAGCTGGGATCCATCGTGGCCTGCAGATCGAGGCCCGGAGCACGGTACTGGCCGCTGAACTGGAGCGTCCAGTCGTTCGGCAGGGTCATGAACGAGTTGAGTTTGCCTCCGGCTTGGAACCCCTGCTGTACGTTATTGTTCAGCAGGCTACCCCCTTCGATGCGCTCCTCGTAGAGGTTGAGGCTGATGTTCACCTTCCACCAGCTGGCGATCTGCCAGTCGAAGATGAACTCCAGACCGTAGTTGTAGCTGTTGGCCAGGTTCTGTGGGCCGGCAGCCCAGTATCCCTCGTAGTCGCTGTTGTAGGGTTCCCACCAAGCATACTGTGCCACCGAGGCGCTGTCCCAGTAGAAGCCATACCAGGTGATGGTGTTGTTGCTGTGGCGAAAGTAGGCGGCGGTGTAGAGGTTCACCTTGTCGAAGCCCAGGTTGTAGCTCAGCTCGAAAGCGTTGGTGAACTCCGGGTCGAGGGTGGGGTTGCCGAAGCCCAGGTGGCGCCCGT
>CAMNIH010000071.1 GCA_946540365.1 uncultured Bacteroidales bacterium | reverse complement strand
TGGTGGTCGTGGTTGCTGTGTACCTCGATGTTGTAGCGGCCCAGCTCGACGTTGCCGGTCAGGCAGAGCACCCCTCCGATGGCATCGGAGCCGTAAAGCAGCGTGGCGGGACCCTTGATGACCTCTACCTTGTCCAGCGCGAACTGGTTGACCTCCAGGCCGTGGTCGTCGCCCCACTGCTGCCCTTCGTGCTTCACACCGTCTTCACTCACCACCATGCGGTTGTAGCCCAGCCCCCGGATGATGGGGCGCGAGAGACCCGCCCCCACCGACGAGGCCTTCACGCCGGGGATAGCCTCGAGGCTCTGCGCCAGCGTGGGCGCAAAGTGCTCCTCCAGGTAGGCAGCATCCACCTCGACGGTGTTCTGGCTGCTGCCCACCGCCTGCGCCGACCGCGCACTGATGGTGACGGCCTGCAATGTCTTCACGCTGTCGGGCGGAATCACCTGCAGCATGAGGACAATCAGTAAACATTTCATTTCCGATTGTTTATAATATCAGGAATACGATTACTTGTCGGCCGGAATCGGCATCCGGCGGCGCCACATGTCATATTCCCGACGGGGGCGCCCTGAGCAGGGCAACGCCGTGGGCCGCCAGGGCCACACGGCAGGGACGGGCGACAGCCAGACGGGCCGTCACCCACAGCACCGGAACCGCCGCCAAAGCCGCGACGCCGAGGTAGTGGACCGTGGCGAGGTGGCACAGCAGGCAGTCCTGCAGGCTCACCTGCGCCTCGCCGAAGTGCGTGGGGTGCTCCACATGGTGGGCACACTGGTCGCACAGCGGCTCGTCGGGCCACTCGTGCGTGTGCAGGGCCGACACCGCCAGCAGCGGCAGGTAGGCCACCAGCAGCACCCAGGCCGCAAAGCGCATGTATGTCCGACGGTTCAGCATCCGGTGAATTGTGAATTGAGAATTGAGAATCACAGAATTCCCAACCTTTTACTTTTAACTTTTAAATTTTTAACTTTAAACTACAAAAAACCTCCAAAGCAGAGACTGCTCCGGAGGCCAAAACAAAAGCGTATGAAAAAATTATTGTTCTACAATTATTTCTTCTTCAGGTACTCCTGCACATTGTCCGAGGGGACAATTTCCTCTTTAAACATGTAAGCACCGGTCTTCTCGGAGCGAACCATACGGATCACCTTGGCGAAACTCTTACCGGTCGAGGTCTTCAGGGTAGCAACAACTTTCTTTGCCATAGTTCAGTTCTCCTTTCGTTACTTGATTTCTTTGTGGACAGTGACTTTCTTCAAGAAGGGGTTGTACTTCTTGAGCTCCAGACGCTCCGGAGTGTTCTTTTTGTTCTTGGTGGTGATGTAGCGGCTCATACCGGCCACACCGCTGTTCTTTTGCTCGGTGCACTCGAGGATGACCTGCACACGTGCGTCTTTATTCTTCTTTGCCATGACTTTATTATTTTTTCTTTTTCAACTAACAATTTGATCCTCAAAGCGAAAAGAGCATCAACAATTCGTTTTCAGGCATTCAAATCGGCTGCAAAGATACACACTTTTCTGAAACCGACAAAATTTTTCTGACATTTTTCTCACTTTTGCCCTGTTTCATGCCGAGGCACCACACCACCGCGCCTGCCCCGTCGATACATTTTGTCCCCATGCGGATGGCTTTTATGCAGAGGGGATGCATAGTTGATGCCTGGTTGATGCCTGGTTGATGCCTAGTTGATGCCTGGATGGTGCCTGGCGGACGGGGACTGACAGGGGGGTGTTGATAAGTTGTGATTCGTAAATTAATGTATTATATATATTTTTAGTAATTTTGCAGTCGCAATACGATACAAGATTATGGACGCAAGAAGTGAAGCCATAGGCGACAAACACATTGACATTGAGAAGATTCTGTCCGCCAAACGGGTCAAGGTGCCACGCTTCGTGGTGCGTTGGCTGGAGCGATTGCTGCACGTGCCGGACCTCAACCGGGGCATCTACCTCAACCGCGAATACTTCGGATTGGACTTTGTACACAAGTTCCTCGAGGGTCACGACCCGCAGGATCTGGGAGTGACGGTGCGGAGCATCGGGGCCGAGCATATCCCGGCCGAGGGGTACCCGATGGTGGTGGGCAACCACCCACTGGGCGGCCCCGACGGGCTGGCGCTGATGGGTGCCGTGGGGCGCGTGCGCAAGGACATCCGCTTCCCGGTCAACGACTTTCTACTCTACCTGCCGGGCCTGAAGGAACTCTTCTACCCCATCGACAAGGTGAACCGGTCCAAGGCGCTGGCAAGCCTGGAGGAGGCTTTCGCCGGCCAGAACACGCTACTCTACTTCCCGGCGGGCCTCTGCTCGCGCCTACAGGGAGGCGAGATCAAGGATCTGGAGTGGAAGGCCACCTTCATCAAGAAGGCCGTGCGCTACCAGCGCGACGTGGTGCCAGTCTACACCGACGCGCGCAACCGGATGCGCTTCTACCGGCTGGCCAACCTGCGCAAGCGGCTCGGCATCAAGTTCAACTTCGAGATGGCACTGCTGCCGGCCGAGATGTACGCCCAGCGGGGAAAGACCTTCACCGTCACCTTCGGGCGGCCGATTCCGTGGCAGACCTTCGACCAGCGCCACACGCCGGCCGAGTGGGCCCAGCGTGTGAAAGAGCACGTCTACCGCCTGAAAAACGACCCCGAGGCGGAGTTTACCGTGTGAAAGAGAAGAAGTGAAAGAAGTGAGAGAAGTGAGAGAAGTGAAAGACAATAGCGGTTGCCACCCACTGAACACTAACCACTAAACACTGAACACTAAACATTGAACACTAAACACTTAATACTATAATGCAAGACCTATCATACATCGCCCCGCCGGTGGATCGCGAACTCATCAAGAAAGAGCTCAAGCAGAAGCACTTTCTGCGCATGACCAACCGGGGCAACAAAGAGATATACATCACCACGGCCCACCTCTCGCCCAACATCATGCGCGAGATCGGCCGGCTGCGCGAGCTGAGTTTCGCCGCCGAAGGCGGCGGCACCGGCAAGGAGGTGGACATCGACGAGTACGACACCCTGCCCGACCCCTACTGCTGCAAGCAGCTCTTCGTGTGGAACACCGAAGACGAGGAGATCATGGGCGGCTACCGATTCCAGCACGGAAGCACCATGATGGAGCGGCCCGACGGCGGCTACATGACCCCCACGGCCGAGCACTACCACTTCAGCCAGGAGTTCCTGGACCACTACCTACCCTACACCGTCGAACTGGGACGCGCTTTCGTGCAGCCCGCCTACCAGCCCAGCATGAACCTGGGCAAAGGGCTCTACTCGCTCGACAACCTGTGGGACGGCCTCGGCGCCCTGATTTTGGAGATCCCGGAGACACGCTACTTTCTGGGCAAGATCACCATCTACGACTCGATGGACCGCGAGGCACGCGACCTGATTCTCTACTTCTACCAGAAGTATTTTCCCGACCCCGACGGCCTGATGTGGCCCTACGAGCCAGTGAAGATCGAGACCGACTACAATAAACTGGTCAAACTCTTCAACGGACGCAACTACAAGGAGGACTACCAGATACTGCTGCACGCCATGCGGGCGCGCGGCTGCACGGTGCCGCCACTGGTGAACGCCTACATGAACCTCAGCTCCACCATGCGCTACTTCGGCACCTGCCCCGACCACGGCCTGCCCGGCACCCACGGCATCGGCATCCTCATCACGCTGAAGGACATCAATGCCGACAAACGGGTGCGCCACGTGGACAGCTACTCGGTGAAAAACACCAAATTCGACCGCAAACGCCTCTTCCACGTCGACATGCGGCGCCTGCCCTGGTGGCGCAAGACGAGCGACGAGGAGCAGCAGACGCTGTCGGAGCTGAGCGCCCTGAAGAACCTGCAGCTGGAACGCGAGAAACTGCGCGAGAAAGCCCGCGAGCTGAAGCTGGAGATGAAGAACCTCAAACGCGGACGCCGCCGTCCGAAGGAGGACAGACGATGATTGTCAAGCGTGCCGAATTCGCCGTCAGCAGCCCCGGCTGGCGCAAATGTCCGCAGGACGGCCGTCCGGAGTACGCCTTCATCGGGCGCAGCAACGTCGGCAAGTCGTCGCTGATCAACATGCTGACCGGAGTCAAAGGCCTGGCCAAGACCAGCGGACGACCGGGCAAGACACAGCTGATCAACCACTTCCTTGTGGTCGGCGAAGTGGAACGAGCCAATCACAAGGAAGTGGACGAGTGGTATCTGGTCGACCTGCCCGGCTACGGCTACGCCCGCACCTCGAAGTCGACACGCGAACAATTCAGCCAGATGATCCGCGACTACTTCCTGCACCGCGAGGAGCTGGTGAACACCTACGTGCTGATCGACAGCCGCATACCGCCCCAGCGCATCGACCTGCAGTTCATCGAATTCCTCGGCGTCAACGGGGTGCCGCTGACCTTGGTATACACCAAGATCGACAAGGAGAAGCAGCGCGAAGTGATGGGGAACATCAAACTGATGAAACAGGAGCTGAAGAAGATGTGGGAAGAGCTGCCGCCCATCCTGTTGACCTCGTCGCTGACAGGCTACGGACGCGACGCCCTGCTCGACCAAATAGACACCATCAACCAAAGCCTCCAGTCATGAGACAATATCTGGCACCCCTGATTTTGCTGACCCTGCTGCTCCGCCCCCACCCCGCCCTGCAGGCCCAGCCCACGGCCGAGGTGGACCGCACCGTCAAGGCGGTGGCCCAAGCAGCCTCCATGAGCCACGCCACGCTGAGCGTCAGCATCTACAACATCACCACAGGCAAGAAGCTCTACGGCTACGACGACCAGCGTTCGGTGATTCCGGCATCGGTCCAGAAACTGCTCACCACCGGAGCCGGATTTGCGCTGCTGGGCAACGACTTCCGCTTCAGCACCTTGCTGACCATGCGCGGCGAGGTGGACCGCGACGGGGTGCTGCACGGCAACCTCTACATCAGCGGCGGCGGCGACCCGCTGCTGGGATCGTACCGCTACCGCCAGACCACGGCCGACACCCTCTTCGCACAATGGACGGCAGCCCTCCGCAAACGCGGGGTGCGGCGCATCGACGGGGGTGTGTACTACAACACCACCATCTTCGATGACCAACGCCTGCACGACAGCTGGGCCTGGGGCGACGTGGGCAACTACTACGGCGCCGGCGTCAGCGGGCTGAACTTCCATGAGAACATGTATTTCGTGTACTTCACCCCCGGAGTCCGCACGGGCGCCATCGCACCGGTAAGCCGCACCGTGCCGAAGAACATCGAGCTGTTGGCCAGTAGCACCGTCACCACCGGGGCGGCCGGCTCGGGCGACAATGTGGTCATCTACGGAGGCCCCGTCTCGACCTGGCGCCTCTACACCGGCACCGTACCGCAGGGACAACGCGAATTCAGCGTGCGCGGCTCGCTGCCCGACCCGGCACGCACCTGCGCCGACATGTTCGCCTCCTACCTCCGCACCCACGGCATCGGCGTCAGTCTCGGCGCCGACGAGGTGCGCGCCCTGCCCGACAGTCTGCGCACCGTGATGGACTACCAGAGCGTCCCCTACCGCACCATCGCCCAGTACACCAACCACACCTCGAACAACATCTACGCTGAAGCTATCTTCAAATACCTCGGCCACAAGAAATACGGCCGCGGCTCGTTCGCCAACGGCAGCCAGGCCGTGGCCGACTACCTCAAGGCCAAAGGGGTGAGCGCCGACGGCGTGCGCATCGTCGACGGCTGCGGCCTCTCGCGCCAGAACGTGCTGACGACCGACTTCCTGTGCCGCTACCTGTCGGCGGTAAGCAAAGAGCCCTGGTTCGAGGACTTCTTGGGCACACTGCCCAAGGCGGGCGAGAGCGGCACCGTCAGAAACATCTTGCCGGGCCTGCCCGAAGGCATCAGCGTACGCATGAAGAGCGGCACCATGGCGGCCGTCAAGTCCTACGCCGGCTACATCACCACCGGCAGCGGCGAACTGCTGGCGTTCGCTGTAGTGAGCAACAACCACGAATGCACCAACCGCGAAGCCGGCGAGATGATCAACCGCATCCTGCTCAAGATCGCCACCGCCTACTGATCGCCGTCGCACCCGATGCGACGCCGCGAAGCAGCACAACGGACATTTCTGAAATGTAACTAAAACTTAACAGTTTTGTAACGGTTTTGTAACATTCAGGTAGTACTTTTGTAGCCGGAAAACTACAAAGCAAGTACTATGAACATCACTGAAATTCTGACAATTATCATCAACTTCGCAGGCGCCTTGGCGGTCTTCCTCTACGCCATGACCGAGATGAGCGAAGGCCTGCAGAAGGCAGCCGGCAGCCGCATGCGCGCCATTCTGGGCAAAACCACAGGCAATCCGGTGAGCGGCATCTTGACCGGCACGGCAGTGACGGCGGTCATCCAGTCGTCGTCGGCCACCACAGTGATGGTGGTGAGCTTCGTCAACGCCGGCCTGCTCTCGCTCAGTGGAGCCATCGCCGTCATTATGGGTGCCAACATCGGCACCACGGTCACGGCCTGGATCATCTCCCTGCTGGGACTCGGCGAGGGAGGCGGCATGTTCTCGCTGCCCATGCTGTTGGCCACCGTAAGCCTCTTCTTCCTCTTCTCCAAACGCGCGACGATGAAGCCCGTGGCGCAGACCGTCATGGGTCTGGCCCTGCTGCTGGTAGGCATGGATCTGCTGCAAGCCGCCATGCCCAACCTGGAGCAGTATCCGGGCCTGCTCGAGGGCATCGCCTCGCTGAGCGGCTTCGGATTCTGGTCGATTCTCCTCTTTATAATAATAGGAACGGTGCTGACATGCATCGTCCAGTCGTCGTCGGCCATGATGGCCATCACACTACTGATGTGCTACAACGGGCTGCTCGGCACCGAGATGGCCATCGCGCTGGTGATGGGTCAGAACATCGGAACCACCATCACGGCCAACATCGCCGCCACGGTGGCCAACACCGCCGGCAAACGAGCCGCCCGCGCCCATCTGGTGTTCAACGTGGTGGGCGTGCTGGTCACCCTCGCCCTCTACCGTCCAATTCTGAGCCTCATCCTGTCGGTGTTCCCCACCGACGTGCCGATGGCCATCACGCTGTTCCACACCCTCTTCAACGTGGGCAACACATTGCTGCTCGCATGGTTCATCCCCCAGATACTCTGGCTCGTGGAACGCATGGTGCCCGACACCAAGGAGAAGGACAAGGATGACGCAAGCGAGGAGTATCACCTGAGCTACATCAGCCGCGGACCCGTGAGCACCGCCGAGCTGAACCTGCAGAGCGCCAAACGCGAGATACAGCTCTTCTCCAAGCAGGTCATCCGGATGTACTCCCTACTGCCCGAACTGCGCAAAGCTCAGACCGAAAAGGAATTCGACGATGTGATGCAACGGATCGAGCGCTACGAACAACTGACCGACCGGATGGAGATGGAGATCACCCGCTTCCTCACCGCCGTGGGCGGCGGCGGACTGAGCCCCCACGGCTCGGAACGCGTCAGCACCATGCTCCGCATCATCGACAACCTGGAAAGCATCGGCGACAGCATACTGCAAATCGCCCTCACCCGAAAGTCCAAACGCGCCGACGCAGTCCACTTCAGCGACCACCTGAACGCCAACCTGGCACAGATGAACGCCCTGGTCGAGAACGCCTTAATGGTGATGGATGGGAACTTGGTTGACTACGACCACATCGACCTGCGCGGTGCCTACGACGCCGAACACGACATCAACAACTGTCGCGACCGCCTGCGCGCCGAACACCTCGAGGCCCTCAAGAGCAAGGTCTACGGCTACGCCATCGGCAACGCCTACAGCTCGCTCTACGCACTGTACGAGAAAATCGGCGACTATATCATCAACGTCACCGAGTCGATCGACAACTCACAGAAACATAGTATTCACCCATAAAACAACCACACAATGAAAAAAAGCATTATCTTGACTGCGGCCATCGTGGCCGCCATGAGCCTCACCGCCTGCCACAAGGAGGAGAAGAAGGCCATCGACTTCAGCGAGCTGCCCGCAGAGGCACAGACATTCGTGCAGACCCACTTCGCCGACAAGCAAATCTCCATCGTCTACCGCGACCACGAGGTCGCCGACAAGGACTACGAGGTCATCTTCAGCGACGGGGCCAACGTCGACTTCACCAAGAAGGGCGAATGGGACGAGGTGGAAGACCGCGACGCCGACGGCGTGCCGACAGCCATCATCCCCGCAGCCATCAACGACTACGTAGCCGGCAAACACGCCGGGCAGTACGTGGTGCAGATCGGCAAGGACCGCAACGAATACGAAGTAGAGCTGAACAATACCATCGAGATGGTATTCGACAAGAACGGCACCTTCCTCCGCTACGACGACTGAGGGGGAAAGGTTCAATTGGGGTTAATAGACGAGGACCCGCGCCTTCGGCGCGGGTCCTCATTTTCATTTGCCTGTCTATCGGATCAGGAAGGAGAACTTGTTGAAGTTCTTCAACGCGATGCCCGTGCCGCGGGCCACGGCCCGCAGGGGGTCGTCGGCGATATGCACCTGCAGCTTGGTCTTCGACGAGATGCGCTGGTCCAAGCCTCGCAGCAACGCACCGCCGCCAGCCAGGAAGATGCCGGTCTTGTAGATATCGGCAGCCAACTCGGGCGGCGTGGCGGCCAGGGTGTCGAGGATGGCCTGCTCGATGCTGGCAATACTCTTGTCCAACGCATGGGCGATCTCCTTATAGTTGACGCTGATCTCCTTGGGAAGACCGGTCAGAAGGTCGCGTCCCGTAGTGCGGTAGTCCTCGGGCGGCTCGGTCAACTCACTGACGGCGGCTCCCACATGGATCTTCACCTGCTCGGCCGTACGCACACCGATAATCATATTGTGCTGGCGCTTCATGTAGTCCACCACGTTGTCGTTGAAGACGTCGCCGGCGATGCGGATCGAGTTGTTGC
>CAMNIH010000070.1 GCA_946540365.1 uncultured Bacteroidales bacterium | reverse complement strand
TCCCGCCATCGTCATGGGCGGCAACGTGCGCGTGGGCTTCGAGGACAACCTCTACTTGGAGCGCGGCGTGCTGGCCAAGAGCAACGGCGAGCTGGTCGACAAGGTGGTGCGCATGGCCAAACTGCTGGGACGCCCCATCGCCACGAGCGACGAGGCACGTGAGATACTGAGCCTGAAGAGACGCTAAGAGATGAAACGGATTGTATTGACAATGATAGCAGCGGCACTGACATTCGGTGCCGCTGCTCAAGTGACATGGGACAAGGAGGGTTTGCGCCACTGGCAGCTGACGCACCAGAAGCGCGACGCCTCGCAGATGTATATGGGATCGTCCGTCAAGCAGCACCCCGCCACCAAGGGTGCTCCGGCCCGCAAGGGCAAGGGGATGCCGACGGGCCCCGTGTGGTTCCCCGGCGAGTGGGAGGAGGTGCAGGCCATCGTGGTCACCCCCCTCTATGTCTACTACCCCACTGAGGGCGACGCTATGACGGCCGACCCGGCGGTGCCGGGCTATGCCTACTACTACGACAGCTACTACTCGCAGCAGCCTTCGGGCATCGGCCCCTACGGCGCCATGATGGACACCGCCAACCAGAGCGGCATGGGCGATGTGGCGTTCTACCTGATGGATGCCATCCAGCTGGGTGGCGCCGAGGCGTGGGTGCGTGTGGAGCAGGCCGAGGATACGGCCCTGGTGCTGCGCAAGCTGCAGCGCATGGGCCTGCGCCACGGCAATATCCGCTTCCTCGTGGCCCCGGGCAACTCGTTCTGGTACCGCGACTGCGGCCCCATCTGCTTCTACTACGGCGAGGGCGACACCGTGGGTATGCTCGACTTCGAGTACTACCCCGGCCGCGCACTGGACGACTCGCTGCCGGTGTATATCGAACGCCAGTTCGGCCTGCCCAACTTCACCACCCAGATCGAGTGGGAGGGTGGCAACTGTGTGGTCGACGGCGCCGGCATGGTGCTCTCGAGCAACGCCATCTATGAGAACAACCGCGACACCTACGGCCAGCTGGTGTGGGACGGTGTGGATCCCGCCACCGTGGGCTACACCACCAAGCAGAGCCTGACGAACAGCCAGGTGAAGGACAGCCTGCGCGCCCTGATGGGGCACCGCGCCACCTATATCCTGCCCAAGTTCCGCTACGACGGCGGCACCGGCCATGTGGACCTCTATGCCGACATGATCGACGAGAACCTCTTCGTCTTCAGCCAGATGCCCGACGACTACAGCAACTGGACCGACTATATCACCGGCAAAAAGAATATGGACTCGCTGTGCAGCTACGAGAGTGTGTTCGGCGCCACCTACCGCAGTCGCCGCATCCCCTTCCCGTCGACCAACAGCGGTGCCAACTTCGTCAGCCAGGTGCAGTATGACAACCAGTACACGCGCACCTACTCGAACCACACCTTTGTCAACAACGTGATCATCCAGCCCTGCTTCTCGACGGTGGGAAGCGACGGGATGCCGACGGCGGACTGGGACCGCGCCAACATCGAGGAGGTGAAGAAGGCCTATCCCGGCTACACGATCTACTGCGTCGACGTGCGCTCGTTCGACGGCTCGGGCGGCGCCATCCACTGCATCACCAAGCAGATCCCCGCCGAAAAGCCCATCCGCATCCTGCACCAGGCTATCTACGGCAACACGGGGACGACCTACATGTCCTCGGGTGTGCCGGTGCTGGCCAAGGTGAGCTGCGCCGACGGCATCGACACGGTGGTGCTCAGCTACCGTATTGAGGAAGGCGCGTGGCAGCAGGTGGCCATGGTGGCCGACGAGGCCGGGCAGTATGCCGCGCTGATTCCCACCGGCGGCGTCACGCTGACCGACTATGTGCGGATCGACTACTACATCAGCGCCACCAGTGGCAGCGGCAAGACCATCACCAAGCCGATGACGGCCCTGCAGGGCGGCTACCACACCTTCTATCTGGGTGTGAACCCGGAGGTGGGTGTGCAGGAGGTTGCGACCATGGACGAGGCCTTCGGCCAGTTCTATCCCAATCCCGCCGAGGGCGAGGCCCATCTGGCCATCGACCTGGGCGAGGGCCGCAACTACACGGTCAGCATCGTCGACAACAGCGGCCGCACGGTGCATGCGAGCACCCTGTCGGCGGCGGGCCAGATCGTCTACACCATCCAGACGGGCCGTCTGGCGTCGGGGGTGTACACGGTGGTCTTTGCCGACGGCACGAGCCGCGTGGCACGCCGGTTAATCGTCAAGTAAACTACGGTAGAGCGCAAGCATCTGCGCCGACACCCGATCGGGGGCGAAATTCATCTTGTGGATTCGCCCCTTTTCTATTTGCTGCCGGCGGAAGTCCGGCTCGTCGAGCAGGTGTAGCAGGTGGGCGGCCACGCGGTCGGCGTCGGTGGGGGCGGCGTAGAGGGCTGCGTCGCCGCCGGCTTCGGGCATCGACGAGCAGTCCGAGGTGACCACCGGACAGTCGCAGCAGAGGCTCTCGAGCACGGGGATGCCGAAGCCCTCGAAGACGGACATGTAGACGCTGGCCACGGCGCCGCGGTAGAGGGCGGGGAAGTCGGCGAAGGCGGCATCTGCGAGGAAGCGGACGCGCTGCTCCACGCCGAGGGCCGCCGCCAGGCGGCGCACCTGCTCGGGGTAGCGGCCGCGCGGACGGCCGACGATGACCAGGGCCACGTCGGCAGGCAGTTGCGCCAGGGCGCGCACGGCGGTGGCCTGGTTCTTGCGCTCCTCCACCGTCCCCACGCAGAGGATGTAGCGCGACGGCAGACCGTACTTCGCCCTGGCGGCGTCGGTGTCGGCGGGGCTGTCGGCCCAGAAGATGGGGTCGCAGGACTGGTAGACGACGCGGATCTTCGACTCGGGGACGTGCATCATCTCCGTCAGGTCGCGCTTGGTCTGCTCGCTGATGGCCACCACCACGTCGGCCACACGGCAGGCGTGGCGTTGCTTGAGGCGGTGGATGAGGCGGTCGGCGGGGCTGAAGAACCGGGGGTAGCGGCGCACGATGAGGTCGTGCATGGTGACGACCCGCTTGACGTCCCGGCCAAGGCCGTAGGGCAGCTCGTGGCTGAGGCCGTGGAAGAGCGCCACGCCGTCGGCCGTGGCCTGACGCCCCATGACGAGGGTGCGCCAGAGGCCGCCGAGGCGGGCCCAGAGGCCGCGCGGGGTGCGGACGGCCGCGTCGGGGCATGCGTCGAAGTAGTCGCGGTGGCGCCCGCGGGTCGTGGGCGTGTAGAGGAGGCACCGCACCCCGGGCCGGGCGGCGATGCCGCCGATGACCATGCGGCTGTAGTTGCCCAGTCCGCTGTTGTTCCTGTATGCCCGCTTGGCATCGTATCCGATGGTGATCATGGTCGCTGTTCGGTTGGCGTAAGACGATGCAAAGGTAGCAAAAAAAAATATAACAAGGCTGTGTTTCAAAAAAAAATCGTATTTTTGCAACCACAAAAGGCATGAGATGATCAACGAACGCCACCAACAGAAACGTCGCGACGGGCTGCGCTACCTCTTGGCGCTGCCACGCAGCATATACTACAATCTCAGGCTTTTGCCCTTCCGGCAGGCCCGTTGGTTGCCCCTTCTGATCTCGCATCGGACGGTGGTTCGCCACCTGTCGGCCGAGGTGGTGCTGCCCGACGAGAAAATACGCACGGGCCTGGTGAAGATAGGCTTTGCCACCTTCCAGGGGAGCGATTTCGGCCGCGAGCGCACGCTGGTGGACCTCCGGGGACGGTTGGTCGTCGGGGGCGAGTGTGCCTTCGGCGCGGGCTGCTGCGTCGAGGTGGCCGAAGGGGCTGAGCTGAGGGTGGGGGAGCGGTTCCACTTGGGGCCCCGCTCGCTGCTGATCTGCCACCGGGCGATGACCTTCGGACGGAGCGTCCGCATCTCGTGGAACTGCACCCTGATGGACACCGACCAGCACCGCATGGTGGATGCCGACGGCCAGGTCTGCAACAGCGACCGGCCGCTGCTGATGGGCGACAACGTGTGGGTGGGATGCCATGTGATCGCCACCAAGGGGGTGCAGCTGGCCGACAACACCACGGTGTCGGCCGGGGCGCGCCTGACGGGGCGCTACGACGAGCCGTGTACCGTGCTGGCAGGCAACCCCGCTACGGTGGTGCGGCACAATGTGAAACGGGATTCATAGCAGCGTATGGAGAAGATTACGGCAGTCATCATCACCCTCAACGAGGAGCGCAACATAAGGCGCTGCCTCGACTCGCTGGCCGGCGTGGCCGACGAGGTGATCGTCGTCGATTCGGGTTCGACCGATTGCACCGAACACATCTGCCGTGAGGCCGGGGCGCGCTTTGTGCATCACAACTGGGAGGGCTACGACGGGCAGAAGAACTATGCCGACGGGCTGGCCAGCCACGAGTGGACGCTCAGCGTGGATGCCGACGAGGCCCTCTCGCCGGCGCTCAGGGAGAGCCTGCTGGCGCTGAAGCGGCAGGGGCTGGACGGCGGGGCCGTCTATGTCGTCAACCGGCTGACCAACTACTGCGGCTGCTGGATCCGCCATTGCGGATGGTACCCCGACGCGCGGGTGCGTCTGTGGCGGACCGGGCTGGCTACGTGGGATGGCGAGGTACACGAGGAACTGCATTTCAGCAGCGCTGTGCGACGGGTGCCCTTAGAGGGAGATCTGTGGCATTACTCATACTACACTGTCGCCGAGCACGTCGAGCGCACAGAGCGCTACGCCACCCTGGCGGCCGACAAGGCCTTCCGGCAAGGGCGCCGCTACCGCGGTCCGATTGGCCACAAGGTGCTGTGGGCCTTCGTGCGCAGCTACATCCTCAGACTGGGATTCCTCGACGGGAGCGCGGGCTACACCGTCTGCCGCATCTCGTCGCAATATACCAAGGTGAAATACTCGCGTCTGCGCGAACTGACCCGCAACGCACAACGTCCGTCGGCATCATGAGAATACTGGTCGACCTCAGCATGTTGCGCCACCCCTACTGCGGGCTGGGCCAGGTGGCACGCTCCTACGGCGAGTGGTATGCCGCGCGGGCGGACGCGATTCCGGCGGGCTGCGAGGTGACGCTTCTCGTGCCGCAGGCATACGTCGGCGCTTTCGGGCAGCGTGTGCGCTACCTTGTGGCGCGCGACCTCTACCGTTTCTTCCCGGGGCTGATGCCGCGCTTCGACCTCTGGCATTCGATCCATCAGCTCTCACCCTTCCGCCCGCCGACGACGGGCGGCCGCCGGGTGCTGACCATCCACGATGTCAACTTCATGTATGAGAAGCAGGGCGCCAAGCGTCAGCGCTACCTGCGGCGGCTGCAGGCTGAGTGTGACGCGGCCGACGAACTCTGCTTCATCTCCCGCTTCGCGATGGAGGACGCCCGTCGGGTGCTGGATTTCGGAAGCAAGACGCCCCATGTCGTCTACAACGGGGTGCCCGATATGACGACGGGAGCCCAGGAGCCGGTGCCTGAAGCCGTGGGCGAACCGTTCCTGCTCAGCATCGGCGTGGTGAAGGCCAAGAAGAACCTGCATGTGCTGCTGCCGATGATGGAGCGCCTGCCCGACTGGCGGCTGGTGATCGCCGGCGACGACAGCGACCCCTATGCCCGGCAGTTGCGGCAGCAGTTGGCGGCCCACGGCAACGTGGTGATGGTGGGACGCGTGGGCGATGCACAGCGCCGCTGGCTCTACGCCCACTGTGGCGCGCTGCTCTTCCCGTCGCTGGCCGAGGGATTCGGCCTGCCCGTCATCGAAGCCATGCAATGGGGCAAGCCTGTCTTTTGTTCCGACCGCACCTCGCTCCCCGAGGTGGGTGGCGGCCACGCCTTCTATTTCCGCTCCTTCGAGGCTGAGGCGATGGCCGCCGTGATCCGTCAGGGACTGGCCTCGTTCGACGGCGCTGCCGCCGACGCCGTACGCCGCCATGCGGCCTCGTTCAGCGTCGAAAACATGATGAACCAATACTGGAAACTATATAACATAGAATGATATTATGCCTCAAAGAAACCCCGATACCCCCGGTCTGTTCGACCATCTGACCCTTCAGCAGAAGGAGCTGCTTTACCGGCAGGCCTCGGAGCTGATCTCCGACAACCGGCAGTCGCTCTTCGACCGTCTGGCACCGCTGCGCACACGCCATATCAGCGTGGTGCTCGAAGACATCTACCAGAGTCACAACGCCGCTGCGGTTCTGCGCTCGTGCGATTGCTTCGGTGTGCAGGACGTGCATGTGGTCGAGAAGAACAACCCCTTCAACCCGGCGGGCGATGTGGCCGTGGGCAGCGCCAAGTGGGTCGACTACTACCGCTACCCCTCGATTGCTGATGTCTACCGGCGCCTCCACGCCCAGGGCTACCGCATTGTGGCCACCCTGCCGCACGAGAACGACCAGATGATCACCGACCTCGACATCAGCCAGAAGACGGCCCTCGTCTTCGGCACCGAACTGACCGGCCTCACCCAGGAGGCTATTGACGGCGCCGACGCCTATGTCAAGGTGCCGATGTACGGCTTCACCGAGAGCTTCAACATCTCGGTCTGCGCCGCCCTGTCGCTGTTTGCGCTCACCGAGCGCATGCGTGCCTCGGCCGACATCGACTGGCGCCTCACCGATGAGGAGATGCTCGACCTCAAGCTCCATTGGGCCATGCAGACCATCCGCGACGGCGAGAAGGTGCTCAGCCAGCTCATGGCGTCGGTGTGCGGCTGAAATAAATAGTTTTTGTTTTTAAAAAATAATTGTATATTTGCAGTTTGAATAAGAGAGTAATAGTATTAACTTAAAATGTTCAATATGAAAAAGATATTGCTTTTGGCAGCTGCAGCGATGCTGCTTCAGGGCAACGTTTTTGCCCAGAAACTGAAGTCGGTTCCCGAGAAGGACGTCAAGGTGAACTATGTGAAAGACTTCCAGCGCCAGGTGAAGGAAGCCTCCGATGTGGCCTGGTGGCAGGTCGATTCGCTCACCTACAAGGTCACCTTCCTTGACCCCGAGAAGAGCCGTCAGGCCATGGTTTTCAGTAACAAAGGTTCCGAGACGCACTACATCATCGAGAAACAGTACTACCCCGCAGCCATCAAAGACACCGTCTCGCATCTCTTCCCGAAGCACGCCATCCAGGAGGTGTGGGTGCGCAAGATGCGTGGCAAGATGACCTACCAGGCCGCCATCGCCAAGAAGAGCGGCTTCCTTTGGTGGAAGAAACTGAAAGACTTCAAGACCCTCAACTGGGAGGTCGACGGCAAATACATCAACGCCGAGTAAGCGCTTTCCTGCGACTGTATGAAAGAGTGAGGGCCCCGCGCTGCGCGCGGGGCCCTCACTCTTTTACTTTAAACTCTAAACCTTAAACTTTAAACCTTAAACTTTAAACTTTAAACCTTACTCACTCCGCTGCGTCGCGACCGTGGCAGTTCTTATACTTCTTGCCGCTGCCGCAGGGGCAGGGGTCGTTGCGGCCCACCTTCTTCTCGACGTGGACGGGCATGACGCGCTGCGGCTGCTGGGCGCTCTGGTCGATGGCCTGGCGCTGCTGGGCGGCGGCACGGTCGAAGTCGTTCTGGCGACCGGCGCGCAGTCCGCGCTGGGGTGCCTGGGGCTGACGTGCCTCGCGCACCTGGCTCTCGTCGGGCAGGGGCAGGGTGGCGCGGGAGAGGAAGCTGGTGATCTCGCGGTTGATGTTGAGCAGCATCTGCTCAAAGAGCTTGAACGACTCGAACTTGTAGATCAGCAGGGGATCCTTCTGCTCATAGGCGGCGTTCTGCACGCTCTGGCGCAGGTCGTCGAGCTGGCGGAGGTGCTCCTTCCACTGGTCGTCGATGATGGCGAGGGTGATGCCCTTCTCGATGCAGAGCTGCAGCTCGCGGCCGTGGGTGTCGTAGGCCTTCTTGACGGGGACGACGCAGTTCAGCGTTTTCTTGCCGTCGGTGATGGGGAAGGCGACGTTGATATAGCGGCTGTTCTCGGCGATATTCTTGATGAAGGGCCAGGCGGCCTCGCAGAGGCGCTGCATGCGCTCGCGGTAGGCCTGGAAGCACTGGTCGTAGAGCAGCTGGATGGCATCCTTGCGGTGCAGCGACAGGAACTCGCGCTCGCTCATCGGCACCTCGTGGGCGAAGACCTTGATGACCTCCAGCTTGAAGTCGTCCCAGTCCGAGCCCTCGGTGTAGAGCAGCTCGCAGGTGTCGTAGAACATATTGCTGATGTCGATCGACAGACGGTCGCCGTAGAGGGCGTTGCGGCGCTTGTTGTAGATGACGGTGCGCTGGTTGTTCATCACGTCGTCGTACTCGAGCAGGCGCTTACGCATGCCGAAGTTGTTCTCTTCCACCTTCTTCTGGGCGCGCTCGATCTGCTTGGTGATCATGGAGTGCTGGATGACCTCGCCCTCCTGGAGGCCCATGCGGTCCATCACTTGGGCGATGCGCTCGGAGCCGAAGAGGCGCATGAGGTCGTCCTCGAGGGATACGAAGAAGAGGCTGGAGCCGGGGTCGCCCTGACGGCCGGCGCGGCCGCGCAGCTGGCGGTCGACGCGGCGGCTCTCGTGGCGCTCGGTGCCGATGATGGCCAGACCGCCGCGCTCGCGCACGTCGCCCTTGAGCTTGATGTCGGTACCACGGCCTGCCATGTTGGTGGCGATGGTGACGCGGCCGGGTTCGCCGGCCTGTGCCACGATTTCGGCCTCCTTCTGGTGCAGCTTGGCGTTGAGGACGTTGTGGGGGATGTGCTTCATCTTGAGCATCTTCGACAGCAGCTCGGAGGTCTCGACGCTCGTGGTGCCCACCAGCACGGGACGGCCCTGGCCGATGAGGCGTTCCACCTCGTCGATGACGGCCTTGAACTTCTCGCGCTTGGTCTTGTAGATCATGTCGTCCATGTCGACGCGGGCGATGGGCTTGTTGGTGGGGATCTCGACCACGTCGAGCTTGTAGATGTTCCAGAACTCGCCCGCTTCGGTCGAGGCCGTACCGGTCATGCCGGCCAGCTTCTTGTACATGCGGAAGTAGTTCTGCAGGGTGATGGT
>CAMNIH010000069.1 GCA_946540365.1 uncultured Bacteroidales bacterium | reverse complement strand
GGCGAGCAGGACATGCCGGCCCGCCGCGAGGAGGTACACCACGCCATGGAGGAGGGTGTTCAGTTCATGTTCCAGACGGCTCCACTACAGATTCTTGGCAACCAAGACGGCACGGTCCGTGCTCTGCGGTGCGTGAAGATGGAGATGGGCGAGCCCGACGCTTCGGGCCGTCGTCGGTTCTCCGCTATCGCTGGTAGCGAGACAGATATCGAGGCCGACACCATCGTGGCAGCTCTCGGCACCAGCCCCAATCCCTTGATTCGCACTTCCACTCCGGGCCTCGATTGTGAGCCTTGGGGCGGCATCAAGGCCGACGAGAACGGTCAGACCAGCCGCAAGTATATCTTTGCCGGTGGCGACGCCGTCAGCGGTGCCGCCACGGTGATCCTCGCCATGGGGGCCGGTCGCAAAGCGGCCAAAGCCATCATGGAAGTGTTGGAAAACGAAGTGAAATGAAAAAAGCAATCGTAATTATCGGACTGCTGGCAGCGACGGCAGGTGTGCAGGCGCAACGTGTTGATACTACGCGTACCACGACGCTCGATGCAGTTGAAATAAGATCGAAGGGCGAGGGGGTGAAACGCATGGCCGGCGCTGTGAACGGCAGCGAGATCGGCCAGGACGAACTCTTCCGGGCGGCATGCTGCAACCTGGGCGAGAGCTTCGTCAACAACCCCTCGGTCGACGTCAACTACAGTGATGCTTCGGTGGGAGCCCGACAGATCAAACTCCTGGGCCTCAGCGGACAGTATGTGCAGATGCTCGTCGAGGGTCTGCCCATGATGGGTGGCGCCATGCAGCCCTACATGCTTGATTTCGTGCCCGGAAGCTGGATGCACAGCATCTCGGTCAGCAAAGGTACCTCGAGCGTCAAGCAGGGCTACCAGAGTATCACCGGCCAGATCGACGTGGAATACCTCAAGCCCGACGAGGAGCAGGGGGTGTTGCTCAACCTCTACGGCGACAGCCACCTGAAAGGGGAGGGTAACGTTGTGGCCAACGTTCACCTGAACAAATACTTAAGTACCGAGCTGGTGGGACACTACGAGAAGGACTTTATGCGCCACGATGCCAACGGCGACGGCTGGGTCGACATGCCGGCGGTGGAGCAGCTCCACCTGCAGAACCGCTGGAAGTACCGCCGCGGACGCTACGTGATGCACGCCGGGGTGGGGTACATGGGCAACGATCGTCAGGGTGGCCAGGCGGGCGATATCAACGGGCGCTACATGGCGTCGGTGGACATCAACCGCTGGGAGGCCTACATGAAGCACGCCCTTCTGCTCAACAAGGAGCACAACACCAATGTGGCCCTCACGGCCACGGCCGGCACCTACGACATGGCGACGGTCTTCGGCCGTCGGAGTTCCCTCTTCGACCAGCGGGCGTTGACGACCCAGCTGATGCTCGAACACGACTTCAACGACGCCCATAATCTCTCTACGGGCCTCAGTCTCAACGCCGACCGCTACGAGATGGGGGAGGAGTGGAGCGAGGTAACCCCCGGTGCCTACGCTCAATACACCTTCAAGCCCGACTACCGCTTCACCCTGATGGCGGGCCTGAGGGCCGACCGTTTCTACAGCTCGGCGGCTGAAAGCCACTGGTTTGTCACCCCGAGGCTGCATGTCAAATGGATGGCGGCCGACTGGGTGACCCTGCGCGCCTCGACCGGCAAGGGCTACCGGCCCGTGCATCCCCGCGCCGAGTACCACTATCTCCTGGCCTCGGGCCGCATGGACTCGGTGCTTCCCTGCTCCTTGACGCCGGAGGAGGCCTGGAACAGCGGCATGAGTGCCGTGTTCTACATCCCGTTGGGCGGCAACAGCCTGACGGTCAACGCCGAATACTATTACACTTCGTTTATCCACCAGGCGGTGGTCGACTACGACAGCGATCCGCTGCATGTCAGCATACACGACCTGGACGGGCGCTCGTTCTCGCACACATTCCAGGTCGATGCCACCTATCCGATTGTCGACGAACTGGAAGTGATGGCCGCCATACGCTACAACAAGGTGATGTGTACCTACGGCGGCGTGCTGATGGAGAAGCCCTTGCAGAGCCGTTACAAGGGTTTGCTGACTCTCTCTTGGAAGCCCATGATGGGCCTCTGGCAGGTCGATTTCACACTGCAGCTCAACGGCCCGGGCCGTATGCCGACACCCTACATTCTGGCCGACGGCACCCCCTCGTGGGACGAGACATTCCCGGCCTACCCGCAAATCAACATGCAGATCACCCGTGAGTTCCGCCATTTCTCGATCTATCTGGGCGGCGAGAATCTGACCAACTACCGTCAGCCGAACCCTGTCTATGGGGCCGAGAACCCCTGGAGTCCCACGTTCGACCCCACGATGATCTGGGGGCCGGTGCGCGGCATTATGGCCTACGGCGGTATTCGACTGAACCTCTGGAGAATGTAATTTAAAATCTATTAATATGAAACATATCCTTTTAGCCATTATGACGAGCCTGCTGCTCCTGGCAGGCGGCAAAGATTTGCACGAGTTGGTTCTCACCCCGACGCCTCAGATGCATTGTGCCAATTGCGAGAACAAGATCAAGAAAAATATGCGCTTCGAAAAGGGCATAGTGAAAATCGAGACAAGTGTCGAGAAACAGACGGTGGTCATCACCTACAATGCCAAAAAGACCGACGTCAAAACCCTGCAGGCGGCCATGAAGAAAATTGGTTACGACACACAAGTGGTGAGCGACAAGCCGGTAACTAAAAGCAAGAAGAAATAGGTATTAAAAATGAGGCGACTGGTTGCTATAGTAACTATATTTCTTACAGCGAATTGCATGCTGTTTGCTCAGGCTCCGCTTAAACAGCGTCCCGACGCTTTTCCTCCACTCGACGAACCGTTTTCCACCAAGTCAGTGACCATGGCCGTCACAATGGAGGAAATGGATACATGGGATCGCTATCCTACCTACGAGACCTATCTGGCCATGATGCAGCACTGGCAGGAAGCATATCCAGCGCTGTGCCGCCTGGACACGATAGGTTACTCAATCCAGGGCAGATTGATCCTCAGCATGGAGATTTCATCGGTGCCCGACAGTTCCCGGCCCGAATTCTTCTATTCTTCGACCATCCATGGTGACGAGGTGACGGGCTATGTGATGATGCTCCGCTTGATCGACACGCTGCTGTCCAGTTACGGCACCTCGTCCAGAATAACGGATCTGATTGACAATGTGCATGTCTGTATCAATCCTTTAGCCAATCCTGACGGTACATATTATATTGGTAATCATACGGTGCAGGGATCGGTGCGCTACAATGCCGACGGTGTCGACCTTAACCGCACATTCCCCGACCCGTTCGGCACCTCAAAACCAACGCTGCCTGTGGAAAATGAAGCCATGATCGACTATGTCTCCCGTCATCATTTTCTTCTCAGTGCCAATCTGCATGGCGGGAGCGAGGTGATGAACTATCCGTGGGATTGCTTTACTTCTTGGCAAAATCCTCATCCTCAAGCTTTATGGTGGCGCGAGGTAGGGGAGAGATTCGTCGATTCAGCCCGGGCGGTTGACAACAGTCGGTTCCAAGATGTCAATTCCTCCGGTGTCATTGCGGGCGGCGATTGGTATGTCATTCACGGTGGCCGCCAGGATTATATGAATTACTATCACAATTGCTTGGAGATGACTATGGAAGTGTCTACGGTCAAGACACTTAGTAGTAACTTGTTGCCTCATTACTGGAACACCTTGGCGGCGTCATTTATCAATTATATTGAGGAAATCTACACGCTGCCGCAGAATAATGGAGTGTCTGCAGTTGACGCCCGGAACCAGATTCAATTTTATCCCAATCCCGTTAAAGACAGACTTGTTGTCCGAGTATTGACGCCTGATACAGAGGTCTCTCTACTCAATATGATGGGGAAGAAAGTGGGGGAGACGATGTCAGTATCGGTTGACTGTGAGTTGGATATGAGTGGTTTGCCTGCTGGAATATACCTTATTAATATCAACGGGAAAACCTATAAAATCATTAAGTTGTAAAATAATTTAAGTTTATTATACAATAAAATATATTGTATCGCCGTTAAAGCCAAAAATTTAAATAATTATGAAAGCAATCGCTAAAATTGGAATGATGTTTTTTGTTGCAGCATCATTATTTGCAACCACCTCATGCACAGAGGAGTTTCAGGTCGAAGAGAGCCAACTCTACGGCACTTGGTATTTCCCCTTGACACTTGCTCCCGATACCGTTACCGGCTTCAATTGGGCTGGTGCCGAGATGATTATCAAGGCTCCGGACACCATGTGGATCAGCAATGCTACCAGTGTTCCCAGCTGGACATCGAGTGATTACAAACCGGTTCCTTTCTTGTGGACTCTGCGTGATAACAATGTCACTGCCACGATCACCAATCCGATGCCCACCATGGATGAAAAATATGTTGTTGCTTTCACGGTCTATGAGGCGTCGGCCAAAGAGCTCAAGATCACCGGCAAGTATCGTTACCTATACAATGGAGATAATACCGCTATAGGAAATATCTCTTGCACACTGTCTAAAACTCCTCCGGAAGTTGCTCAGTAAAAATCAATGTTTTCATATGTGATGGGACATGATCAATTCTGGTCATGTCCTGTTATTTTACATATTCTATTTAACATAACCGCGATATTAATACAAAAGTATCAATAAAAAAAAATACGTCGTAATTATTGTATACGACGTATTTATGATTTAGTTTAATGCCGCCACACGGGCTGTGACACTGGCACCACGCGGATTTACAATGGAGAAATAATGGGTGCTGTTGGATTCTGTATGAGTTATGGTCAGTTGTTCACCGGCGCGACTTTCAAGCAAGAAATTCAACTCAATGACAAACGGCTGGTCTGTGGCAAAATCATAGTTGTGCAGGACGTCGAAAATCAGCTTGATATATTCCGAGTTATTCATGTGACGTGTGTGGTCAAGCATCGAATACGGAATCTGCAGCTGCATGGACGGCTGTGTGTCAGTCATGTCCGGCAACTGTATTTTCTGGAGCTCAGCGTGTTCTGTGGCCAGAATTTCGTGGTTCTCGTAGTTTGAGATGACGTCTCTGAAGCGAACTGCACGACGTTTCGTCATATCGATAAGAGCCCAATACGAAGTGCCTGTCAGGAGCTGTTCGCCATTGGTTGACTGCATTTTGTAGTCGCGCATGGCGATCAGTCCGTTGTTTCCGCGTGACCAGGTGCTCAAGTCTATGGGTTCGAAAGCATCAGGCCGCCGATAGATGTTGTACAGTGCGCGGGTAAGCACCCAGGCGTGATTCATCTTGACGAGTTCCTGAAATCCAATGCCTGTGGCATTGCCGTGATATTCTGTCACTTCCTGACACAGACGTACGGCCGCCCACGGATGTAGGCGATCGTCGATGTCGCACAGATATGACGGCGTTTCTATGTGTTGCCGGTAAATCATAATTTACATGCGTTCGGGCACCTCGATGCCGAGGATGTTCATTGTGTTCTTCAATGCGTTGGCCACCATGGCGCACAGGTTGACACGGAAATGCTTGAGGTCCATGTCGGTCTCGCGCAGGATGGGCGTGTCTTGATAGAAGCTGTTGAAGGCTTTGGCCAGGTCGTAGGCGTAGTTGGCCACCATAGCCGGGCTGTAGGCCGCGGCAGCGGCGGCGATGCTCTCTGGCAGCGAGTGCAGCACCTTGATAACGGCACGCTCTTTGTCGCTCAGCGCCACCGGTTTGCCGGCGGTTACCTCCTCCCCTGCTTTACGTACAATGCTGCGGATGCGGGCGTGGGTGTACTGGATGAAGGGGCCGGTATTGCCGTTGAAGTCGATGCTCTCGGCCGGGTTGAAAAGCATGTTCTTGGTGGGGTCCACCTTGAGGATGAAGTATTTGAGGGCACCCAGAGCCAGAATGTGGTAGAGGTGCTGCTGCTCCTCGGGGCTCAGGTCGTCGTTCTTGCCGTGCTCGCGGCTCATCTCCTCGGCCGTGCGTTCCATCTCATCGATCAGGTCGTCGGCGTCGACCACCGTGCCTTCGCGGCTCTTCATCTTGCCGTTCGGCAGTTCGACCATTCCGTAGCTGAGATGGTATACTTTATCTGCCCACGAAAATCCTAATTTACCGAGGATTAGCTTCAGTACCTTAAAGTGATAGTCTTGCTCGTTGCCGACCACGTAGATCAGCCGTTCGGCTCCGAAATCGTTGTGGCGCAGGAGCGCGGTGCCGAGGTCTTGGGTCATGTAGACGCTCGTGCCGTCGCGGCGAAGCAGGAGCTTCTGATCCAGACCGTCGCCGGTCAGGTCGCACCACACCGAGCCATCCTCCTTGCGGAAGAACACGCCCATGTCCAAGCCCTTCTGCACGAGTTCTTTGCCCAGCAGATAGGTCTGCGACTCGTAGTACACCTTGTCGAATCCGACGCCCAGGCGGCGATAGGTCTCGTCGAAACCGGCGTAGACCCATCCGTTCATCTTCTCCCACAGCGCACGCACCTCGGGATCACCCTCTTCCCAGCGCTTCAGCATCTGTCCGGCTTCCACCAGCAGCGGTGCCTCCTTCTTGGCCTGCTCCTCCTCTACCCCACTCTCCATCAGCTGTTTGACCTCCTCTTTGTAGTGCTTGTCGAACTCGACGTAGTACTTGCCCACGAGGTGGTCGCCTTTCATGCCGGTACTCTCGGGGGTCTCGCCGTTGCCAAAGCGAAGCCAGGCCAACATGCTCTTGCAGATATGGATGCCACGGTCGTTGACCAGGTTCACCTTCTTGACATTCGCCCCGTTGGCGGCCAGCAACTGGCTGACCGACCATCCGAGGAGGTTGTTTCTGATATGTCCTAAGTGTAAGGGTTTATTTGTGTTAGGACTGCTGTATTCGATTACCACTTGAGGTCCGTCCGGGTTGGCTTTCCGCAGACCGAAGGCGGTGTCGGCGAAGTGTTCGGCCACGAATTGCGACCAGTATTCGTCGGAGACCTCGAAGTTGAGGAAGCCTTTGATGACGTTGAAGCCGCACACCACCGGGAGGTGTTCTTTCACGTAGGTGCCGATCTCCTGCGCCACGGCTTCGGGGCTGCGCCGTGCCTGTTTGACATAGGGGAACACCACGAGGGTGTAGTCGCCCTTGAAATCGCGCCGTGTGTCCTGCAACGTGATGTCCGAAGCCTGCTGTTCGATGCCGTAAAGCGCCTGTAGCGCCTGGCTAATAGTCTGTGTAAGAGTGTCTACTATATTCATCTTTTCCATTATTTCAAACTGCAAAGATACACAATATTTTGAAACAGGCCAAAAAGAAAACCGCCCCCCGTTTGTTGTTGGGCGGGAGGCGGTTGGTGAAAACTTGGAATGATGTCGTTTACAGGATGATACCGAACTTGACGGGATAGAGCTCCTGGCAGCCGTCCTTGAGCAGCGGCAGGGTGGCCGCCTGGACATAGAGGCCCAAGCCCTTGTACTGCACTGCCAGACGCACATCAAGATGGTAGGGGTTCATGTACTGGTTGATGGCGTAGTCTTTCTCCTTGCGCGTGGTACCGCTGCCGGCCGGATCGACCATGTTGTAGCGACGGCGCAGGCCGGTATTGTTGCCACTCCAGTTGAGACCCGGCATAGCGGTGACGCTGATGTGCCACTTCTTGGGATTGCCGAATTCGAACTTGAGCGGGACAACGATGCTGCGGGTCTTGAGGCGCGAAGTGGCCACGGCACTGCCTGTAGTGCCGGCGGCGAAGGTCATCGGCGAGGCCGAGGCGTCGAAGAACACCTCAGGAGTCTGGAAATTGTAGCGGTCCCAGTCCATACCCAAACCTGCCTTGAAGGCGAAGCCGCGCACGTTGATGACCGGTATGTTGATGGCCAGCTGGATGTTGTGGAAGTTCGTGCTCACGGCCGAAGCGCCCTCCACGCCGCTGAAGCCGGCGCCCAACTGGTCGCCCCAGTTGTGCCAACCCCAGGCGAAGTCGAGCTCTGTCTCCCACGGGTGGCGGTTCATCTTGCGTACAGCCTTGCGGGCCATGTCGGCGATACCGGTGGTGATCTTGTCCGTCACTTCCAGCGCCTCGTCGTATCCACCCTCCTGACGCTCATGCTGAAGCACGCCGTCCTTGGTGAAGCGACCGCTGTTGATGCGGCCATAGTCGCTGTTGGTGTAGAGCTCGTTGGTCACGCCGTCGGGAGCCAGCCGGCTGCAGAGGTCGTAGGCGGCAAGGTCTATGCGGCTGTAGTCGTGGGCATTGTAGCGTCCCACGCCGTACTGCACGGGGTTCGTGCTGCTGATGCGCGAATAGTCTTCGCTCTCTAATCGCATGTATCGGGCGCGGAGGGTGTCCGACACGTCGCCCTTGTACTCGATGTGCGAGTAGTCCTCGGTATGCAGCACCATGCTGTCCATCGGGGCAAAGTCGCCGACGAGGGTCAGTTTGCTGAAGTCCTGCGTGTTGAAGACCATCGAGCGGCCCGGTTTGAGGTAGAGCGTGGCCGCGTCATCAGTCTCTTTGAGGGTAAGGCGCGAGGTCTTGTAGTCGCCCAACTGGCGAGCGTTGCCACCGACGGTGAGGCGGTTTTCGTCGCCTTGCATCACGCGTAGCATGGCATAGTCTTCGAGACGAACTTCGGTGATGTAGTCGGGCAGCAGCTGCGACGACTGGGCTCCTGCAGCGGCGGGGAGCATCATGGCGGTGGCCATGGTGGCCAAAAGAATGTTGTGCTTCATAATGTTATGCTGTTTTGTTGATTTTTTTCTTTACTGTTCACCTCGATGAGTTTCACCACCAGGTCGGTCACCACGCGGATGCCGCGGGGCGTTCGCTCGCGGGCCTCGTCGACGCGGGTCAACAGCTCGTCGTTCTCGGGCAGGCGGCGGGACAGGCGGCGCCCCAGGTAGGTACTCTGCAGCCCCTCGCGGGTGCCGTCGGCCAGGGCCAGCAGGCGCTGCTCGAGGTAGTCCAGGGTGTCCTCCTCGGTGATGACCGATTCCGCCGTTGCAGGTTGAGCGTCGGCGAGTATATTGCTATCGGCAATGGGAGCGTCTGTAGAGACGCGGCGTGCCGCGTCTGCAATGATGTCGTCATCGGGAGAGTTTGTAGAGACGCGGCGTGCCGCGTCTGCAATTATTTCATTGTTCGGGGTGGTTGGGATGGCAGACGCGGCAGGCGTGGGGGTTGGTTGTGCGTCAGCAATGATGTCGTCATCG
>CAMNIH010000068.1 GCA_946540365.1 uncultured Bacteroidales bacterium | reverse complement strand
CGTGTCTGCCAGGCTGGCGGCCAGCATCTTCTGGTCCACATCGTGCTGGTACTGGCCCACGCCGATGCTCTTGGGGTCTATCTTGACGAGTTCGGAGAGGGGGTCCATCAGGCGACGGCCAATGCTGACGGCGCCGCGCACGGTGATGTCGTAGTCGGGAAACTCGCGCCGGGCCACATCGCTGGCGCTGTAGACGCTGGCGCCGGCCTCGCTGACGCTGACGGCGATCACCTTGCGGTTGAAGTGGCAGCGCTGCACCACCTCCTCGGTCTCGCGGCCGGCGGTGCCGTTGCCGATGGCGATGGCCTCGATCTGGAAAGCCTCGACCAGTGCCTCGAGCTTGTTGACGGCGGCGCGCTCCTCGCGCACCGAGGTGAAGGGATAGATGGTCTCGTTGTGAAGCAGCTGCCCCTGGGCGTCGAGGCAGACCACCTTGCAGCCCGTGCGGAAGCCGGGGTCGATGGCGAGGGTGCGCTTCTGCCCCATGGGGGCGGAGAGCAGCAGCTGGCGCAGGTTCTCGGCGAAGACACGTATGGCCTCGCGGTCGGCTTTCTCCTTCAGCTGGTTGCGGAACTCGGTCTCGATCGACGGCTCGATCAGCCGCTTGTAGCTGTCGGCCGCCGCCAACTGGAGCTGACGTTGAGTGGGTAGTGGATAGTGGGTAGTGGATAGCGCTTGACCTCGTGTGCTACCCACTACCCACTGCCCACTACCCACTATCGAGGCAACAGCCTCGTCGTCCTTTTCGGGCCGCGCATGCACCTTGAGCACGCCGGCCTCCTCGCCCCGGAAGAGGGCCAGGATGCGGTGCGACGGAGCCTTGGCGATCGGCTCCTTCCAGTCAATCCACGACTCGAACTTGCCCACGCGCTCGTCGTCCTCCTTCACCCCGCGGGCCAAGCCCGACGAGAGCATGGCGCGGCGGCGGAAGATGTTGCGCACCCGCTGACGCGTGGCAGCATCCTCGCTGAAGCGCTCGGCAATGATGTCGCGTGCATACTGCAGGTCTTCGTCCGTAGCCTCTCGCTCGGCGGCAGCGGACGTGGCTCGCCACGTCCCTGTAAAGCGTCCACTCATGATGCTGTCGGCCAGGGGCTCGTAGCCCTTCTCGATGGCCACGGTGGCGCGGGTGCGGCGCTTGGGGCGGTAGGGCAGGTAGAGGTCCTCGAGGTCGGTGAGGGTCTCTGCGGCCTCGAAGCGGCGGCGCAGCTCGTCGGTCAGCTTGCCCTGCTCCTCGACCGACGCCAGAATGGCCTCGCGGCGCTTGTCGAGCTCCTTCAGGCGCAGCAGCAGGTCGCGGATGGCGGCAATCTGCACCTCGTTGAGCGAGCCGGTGGCCTCCTTGCGGTAACGCGCTATGAAGGGCACCGTGGCTCCCGATTCGAGCAATTCGATAGTCTTCTCAACCTGCCGAACATTGAGTTCCAGGCGGTTGGCAATCACTGCAGCATAATTCATGATGCAAAGATACACAAAAATCCCAAATCATACGGCAACATGACGAAAAAAAACTCCGCACCCTCTCTGCATCCCCTCTGCATCATCTCTGCATCATCTCTGCATAGGAGCCTGTTCTATGCTTGGATCTTGGGAGGCAAACGGTCATCGGAAACACCGTTGAAAGCACACACATACTTCTAATTCTCAATCATATAAAATTCAACGAGAGCATTTTTAACAAAAAAAAGGTTGTCTATTAAAAAAAACAATGTATCTTTGCACCATAAAACATAAAAGGAAATAATAACTAAAACCCTCATTATTATGAAGAAAAGTTTATTCTTTTTGGCAGCACTGCTGACCCTCGGCATGGCTGCGAACGCCCAGACCGCATGGTCGGAAGATTTTGAGAATGTCACAATCGGCTCCAATGGCATCGGCTCGTTGCCAGAGGGCTGGGGCTACTACGAAGACAACATAACCAACTTTTACAGTGAAAGCCAAGGGATTGACTACCGTCCGTTTGGCAACAGCTGGAGTGTTTACAACTTCGGATGGTATGGTCAAAGTGCATTCTGCATGACCTACACCAACGTGACCACCCCCTGCGAACGTTGGATGGTGACCCCGCAGATCAGCATCCCGGCCGAGGGCAACTACAGCCTCTACTTCGACCTCTATGCATCGCAGTACAACGAAGTGATGAGCGTGCTGCTGAGCACTACCGGCACCGAGAAGGCCGACTTCACCGAGGTTCTGATGCCCGCCACCACCCTGCCCGCCGGCGAGCAGGCCAAACTGTTCGACATGAGCAGCTTTGCCGGCCAGAACGTGTACATTGCCTTCAAGTGTACCACCACTGATGGCCTCTACACCGTCATCGACAACATCGCCGTCAAGGTGGTGCCCGCCAACGCCATTGCCTGCGTCGGCGTCAGCGCACCCGGCTATGCTCCGATGGGCGAAAACTTCAACTTCGACGTGACCGTCTACAACGAAGGCTCGGCCCCCCTGACCTCGTTCCAGATTGACTACACCGTCGGCAACGGCAGCCAGCAGACCGCCAACGTCACCGGCGTCAACGTAGCCCCCTTCACCTACTACACCCACACCCTCAGCGCCAGCGTGGCCACTGCCAGCAACACCGACATCAACGTCACGGTGAGCCTGCCCAACGGCGAGGCCGATGTGGACGCCAGCGACAACAGCGCCAGCACGAGCCTCAGCGTCTACGATCCCTCGACGACCACCCAGCGCACCGTTGTCATGGAGCACTTCACCACCGCCCGCTGCCCCAACTGCCCCTCCGGCCACGAGCGCATCGGCGCCGCCTACCAGAGCGTGCAGGACCGTGTGGTATGGATTGCCCACCACGTGGGTTACTACACCGACAACATGACCATCCCCGAGTCGAACCAGATGCTTGACTTCTTCAACGACGGAGGCAGCACGTTTGCCCCGGCTTGGATGCTCGACCGCAGCTACGACAACGTGAACAACAAATCCGAGAACCCTGGCCCTGCCTTCTTCCCCGATGGCACCGAGAGCGCCGTACTGAACAACGCCCTGTCGAGACCTGCCTTTGCCACCGTCAACATCAGTGACGTCAACTACAACGCCTCGACCCGCCAGCTCAGCGTGACCGTCAGCGGCCAGTTCGTCAGCGACGTGCACCTCGTAAGCCCCCGCCTGTCTCTCTACATCATGGAAGACGGCATCATGGGCACGCAGTCGGGTGCCAACGGACAGTATGAGCACAACCACGTGATCCGTGGCTGCATCTCCGACGTCTGGGGCGACAGCGACGCCATCACCTCCACCACCAGCGGCAGCACCTTCAGCAAGACCTTCACCTACACCCTGCCCGCCACCTGGCGTGCCAACAAGTGCTGGCTGGCTGCCTTCGTGAACAACTACAGCAGCGACGTCATGAACCGCGAGATCCTGAACGGTACCAAGAGCGGCTACCTGACCAACGTGGGCATCGAGGACGTCGAGATGGAGGCCAGCCTCAGCCTGACCACCTATCCCAACCCCGCCAGCGAGATGGCTTTCGTGCGCGCCGAGAGCACCATCCACAGCTACGAGATGGTCGACGCCATGGGTCGCCGCGTCATGGGTGCCGAGAACATCGAGGCCGATGCCCTGGAGCTCAACGTCAGCGGTCTGGCTCAGGGTGTCTACTTTCTCAGCGTGGTCACCGACAAGGGCATTGCCACCGACCGCCTGACCATCGTCAAGTAAACGACTGACAAGCCCCCCTTTGGGCAAAAATAAATTTGACGCGGGATGCAATAAAACATTGCATCCCGCGTTACTTTGTGAAAATATTATATATACAATATACACAATGAAGAGAATACTGATAGTGGCCGCCCTGTTGCTCAGCAGCAGCATGGCCTTCTCGCAGCAGGTGGCCTCGCGCGCCAAAGCCATGCGCATGATGGCCTTCAGCCGCCCCGAGTACCAGATCAAAGACCTGAAGGTCTACACCGACACGATGACGGTCTACTCGCTGTCGCGTGCGGTGATCTATCCCTTCGGCGAGTGGACCTCGGTGGAGCAGTACATCACCGACAACCAGCTGCACTGGTACCGCGACCAGAGCTACCGCCACTACTACGACTCGATGGAGGTGAGCGTCAACCGGATGCGCCGCGTCGACGACAGCTACATCGACCTCTACTACAGCATCTGGACCAAGAAAGTGGAGATCCTCAGCGGCTATATCGCCGATCCTGAGATCACGCTGAACAACGGGCTGCACGTGGGCATGTCGAAGGACGAGGTGTTCAACATCTTCTTCAAACGCTATCCCCGCTCCTACACCTCCGACATCGCGGTGCTGAAAGTGGTCAGCGGTGCCGGCGAGGTGGCCGAGATCTACACCTTCAAAGGCCAGAAACTCCGCCACATCAAGATCGAGACGTCGTATAAGTATTATTAGTGGATAGTGGGTAGTGGATAGTGGGTAGCACACGACAAGAGCAAGGCTAAATGACCGTTAGAAATTACAGAGAACTGATTGTGTGGCAGAAGTCTATGACTGCCATCCAACAAGTGTACACCTTAGTCAAGCGGCTACCGAAAGAAGAGCTCTTTGCCTTGTCCGACCAAATGCGTCGGTGTGCCATATCCATTGCCTCGAACATTGCCGAAGGTCAACAACGGGCAAGCGGGTCCGAATTTGCCCGTTTCATCTCATACGCACAAGGCTCCCGTGCCGAACTGGAAACCCAGCTATTGGCGTGTGTCGCCATCGGCTATCTGGACGAACCTTCCATCGCCCCCACCATGGCGCTTTTAGAAGAGATCAACAAGATGCTCACCACCTTGCAAAAAAACCTACCCCAATAATTCTCCCTGTTCCCCAAATGCTACCCACTACCCACTACCCACTACCCACTAAAAAGCGCACAGCGCTTTTTTTCGGCTCGTTCAACCCGATCCACGTGGGGCATCTGGTGATTGCTAACACGATGGTGCAACAGCAGGGGATGGACGAGTTGTGGTTTGTGGTGAGTCCGCAGAACCCCCTGAAGGAACGCGCCTCGCTGCTGGCCGACCACCACCGGATGGCCATGGTGCGGCGCGCGGTGGACGACAACTACCGGCTGAGGGTCTGCGACATCGAGATGCACCTGCCCGTGCCCAGCTACACCGTCGTCACCCTGGCCGCCCTGGCAGAGAAATATCCCGAGCGCGAGTTCTGCCTCGTCATGGGCAGCGACAACCTGGTGACCTTCCCCCGTTGGCGCAACTACGAATACATACTGAACAACTACCACATCTACGTATATCCCCGACCGGGGTCGGAACACTGCCCGCTGGCCGACCATCCCAACGTGACGATGGTCGACGTGCCGATGATGGACATCTCGTCGAGCTACATCCGGCAGCAGATCGGCGCCGGACGCGACGTGCGCTACCTGCTGACCGATCCGGTCTATCAGTACCTCACCGAGATGCATTTCTACGAGAAGTGAGAGAAGTGAGAGAAGTGAAAGAAGTGAAAGAAAACGACTGAAAGTACCTTATACAACAAGACAAACAAGATGAAGAAGGCGTACAAGATATTGCTGTGGATTGTGGGCATCGTTGCGGCGTTGCTGCTGGCAGTGTCGCTCGTGGCCGGGCCGGTGGCCAAGGGCTATCTGAACCGTCACGGCGAGCAGCTCATCGGCCGCCACATCGAGGTAGGCCATGTGGGGGTCAACCTTTTCAGCGGACACCTTTCGGTGCGCGACCTGACCGTCTACGAGGACGATGCCGCCACCTCCTTCGCCGGATTCGACACCCTCGACCTGCGCCTGCACCTGCTGCAGCTGCCCTTCCGCACCGTCAACCTGCGCCACCTCACCCTCAGCGGCCTCAACGCCACCGTGCTCCAGGACGGCGACCGCTTCAATTTCCAGTCGATCATCGACCATTTCGCCTCCGACAAAGAGGAGGATAAAGACACCACGCCCAGCCGCTGGACACTGAAGTTCTACAACGTGCATCTCGCCCATGCCAACCTGCGCTACAACGACCTGCGCAGCCACAAGGAACTCGGCCTGCCCGACGTCAACCTGCGGGTGCCTGGCTTCGTGCTCGGCGGCGACGAAGCCACCGAGGGCGGCCTCAACATCAACTTCGACAAGGGCGGTCACCTCAGCGCCGACGCCACCTACGATGCCGCCACCAAACAGTACCGCGCCGCCGTCGACCTCAGTGGCTTCTCGCTCCGCAACGTGGAGGGCTATATCCAGGACATCATCGCCTTAGAGCGGGTGGAGGGCCGGCTGGACCTGCACCTCAGTGCCAGCGGCAGCCACACCGAGCTGCTGAAGAGCCACATAGCCGCCGACGCACACCTGTCCGACGTCGCCCTGCACGACGCCGAGGCCCCGATAGCCTCGCTGCATCAGCTGCAGGTCGTGGTGAACAACATCAACCTCGACGCCAACAGCTTCGACATCAGCAAGATACACCTCGACGGACTCGACGCCACCTACGAGCAGTGGGACGGCTACAGCAACATCAGCCGCCTGATGCGGGAGAAGGACACCACTGCGCAACCGGAGCCGTCGGACGAGGCTGACCAGCCTGCCCCGTCCGACCAGCCATCACACCAACGCCCCATGCAGCTACATGTGGGCCAGGTGCTGATAGAGAACTGCGCTGTTACCTACGCCGACCACACCCTCCCCGACCCCTTCCGCTTCCCGGTGACCCACATCAAGGTGTCGGCCAACGACCTCACCCTCGGGGGCGACAACCAGGCCATGCTGCGGGCCTCGCTGCCCGGCGGCGGCCACCTGGCCATGCGCTGGCAGGGCAACCTCGACAACTGGAAGCAGCATCAGGACCTCTTTCTCACCATCAAAGGCCTCGATCTCAAGCAGCTGAGCCCCCTGACGGTGGCCTACACGGGCCAACCGGTCGAGGACGGCGTCTTCGGCCTCACCTCGCACAACACCATCCAGAGCAGCCTCCTCGACGGGCAGAACACCATCGACATCTACAACCCCGTGGTGGGCAGCCGACGCAAGGACGTAGCCGACGCCAAGCACCTCCCCCTCAAGACAGCCCTCTATGTCCTCAAGGACAAGGACAACAAGTTACAGCTCGACGTGCCCGTCAAGGGCAACATCGACAGTCCGGAGTTCAACTACATGAAACTCCTCTGGAAGACGCTGGGCAACCTGATCGTCAAGGTGGCCACCTCGCCGGCACGCGCCTTGGGCAACGCTCTTGGCATGAAGGGCACCGACCTGGACTTCATCGCCATCGACCCCGCCCAGCACGGCCTCACCTCGGAGCAGTACCACACCCTCGGCCAGCTGGCCGCCATCGCCGCGACCGACAGCCTGCTGCGGCTCCGCCTGGAACTGCGGATGCCCGAGGCCGCCAACGACACCATGGCCCGCAGCTATGAGCGGCGCAACGAGCTGGTGCGCCACTACCTCATGGAGCAGGGCCTCGACGAAGCACACCTCGAAGTCACCACCGGCGACCCCGTGGCCGGCAAAGAGCGTACCGGCTACGCCGTCAGCTCGGAGATGATACTGGACGAATAACACACAAGCACACACATCATACTATGGCAGACGACCTTTTCATAGAACCCCAACCCAACGCGACCGACTATAACGACGACAGCATCGTACACCTCGAAGACATGGAGCACATCCGGCTGCGTCCGGGCATGTATATCGGCAAGCTCGGCGACGGATCCTCGCACGACGACGGCATCTACGTCCTCATCAAGGAGGTGATCGACAACTCCATCGACGAGTTCACCTCCGGCTACGGCAAGAAGATCGAGGTGAAGATCAACTTCGCCGACCGCCGGGTCAGCATCCGCGACTACGGTCGAGGCATCCCTCTGGGCAAACTGGTCGAGGCCGTCAGCAAGCTCAACACCGGCGCCAAGTACGACAGCAAGGTCTTCCAGAAGTCGGTAGGCCTCAACGGCGTGGGTACCAAGGCCGTCAACGCCCTCTCCTCCTCGTTCAGCGTGCAGTCGTTCCGCGACGGCAAGACGCGCCGGGCCGAGTTTGCCGAGGGCAATCTCGTCAGCGACAGCGGCATCGTCCCCGACCACAGCCCCGACAGCGGCACCCTGGTCGAGTTCGTGCCCGACGCCAAACTCTTCGGCAACTACCACTTCATCAGCGAATATGTCGAGCGCCGCATCTGGAACTACGCCTACCTCAACCGCGGCCTCACCATGTACTACAACGACCGCCGCTACTACTCGAAGAACGGCCTGCTCGACCTGCTGGAGCACAACCTGCAGTCCGAGCCCCTCTACCCCATCATCCATATCAAGGAGGGCGACTTCGAGGCCGCCTTCACCCACATCGCCGGGCAGAACAACGACTACTACTACTCCTTCGTCAACGGCCAGCACACCACCGAGGGCGGCACCCACCAGAGCGCCTTCCGCGAGGCCTACGCCCGCGTGGTCAAGGAATTCATCAAGAAAGACTACCCGCCCGAGGTGATCCGCGGCGGCCTGGTCTGCGCCCTCTGCGTGCGCATCCAGGAGCCCGTCTTCGAGGCCCAGACCAAGACCAAGCTCGGCTCCACACACCTCGAGCCCAACCGCGCCGACGGCACCAACGACTCACCGCTGCTCAAGACCTACGTCCTCGACATCCTCAAGCGCCACCTGGACAACTACCTCCACATCCACGCCGACACCGCCGAGGCCCTGCTGGCCAAGATCAACCTCAACGAGCGCGAGCGCAAAGAGATCGCCGGCATCAAGAAGGTGGCCCGCGAGGCCGGCAAGAAGGCCAGCCTCAACAACCGCAAGCTGCGCGACTGCCACGTGCATTACAACACCAACCACGCACGCCGCCTCGAGAGTACCATCTTCATCACCGAGGGCGACTCGGCCTCCGGCTCCATCACCAAGAGCCGCGACGTCGACACCCAGGCCGTCTTCTCACTCCGCGGCAAACCCAAGAACACCTACTCCATCTCCAAGGTCGACGTATATAAAAACGAAGAGCTCAACCTCCTGCACAACGCCCTCGACATCGACGACTCGCTCGAGAACCTGCGCTACAACAACGTCGTCATCGCCACCGATGCCGATGTCGACGGCATGCACATCCGGCTGCTGCTGCTCACCTTCTTCCTCCGCTTCTACCCGGAGCTCATCTCCTCGGGCCACGTCTACATCCTCCAGACCCCCCTCTTCCGCGTGCGCAACAAGCAGAAGACCACCTACTGCTACACCGACGACGAGCGCATTG
>CAMNIH010000067.1 GCA_946540365.1 uncultured Bacteroidales bacterium | reverse complement strand
TGGCCGAACTCGTGGAAGAGGGTCTCGCTCTCGTCGAAGTTCAGCAGCGACGGACGGTCGGCCGTGGGCTTGGTGAAGTTGCACACCACCTGGATGATGGGCATGACGTTCTTTCCGTCGAGGGTGCGGTGCTGACCGCGGAACTCGGTCATCCAGGCGCCGCTGCGCTTGCTGGCGCGGGGGTGGAAGTCCATATAGAGGATACCCACGGTGCTATCGCCCTCCATCACCTCGAAGCAGCGGGCTTCCTTGTCATAGGTGGGCAGGTCGGTACGCTCCTTGAAGGTCAAGCCATACAGCTTGTTGGCCACCGTGAAGGCACCCTCGCGGACGCTGTCGAGGGCGAAGTAGGGGCGCACCTCGGCGTCGTCGATGGCATACTTCTCCACGCGGTATTTCTCGGCGTAGTAGCGCCAGTCCCAGGGCTGCAGCTTGGCACCGGGCTCGTCTTTCTCAAGCATTTTCTGATAGATGTCGCGCTCCTGCTTGGCCGTCTTGAGGGCCGGCTCCCAGATGTCCATGAGGCAGCTGTAGACGTTGGCGGGCGTCTTGGCCAGGCAGTCGTCGAGCACCCAGTCGGCATGGGTGGGGTAGCCGAGGATGTTGGCGCGCTCGAGGCGCAGGTTGACCAGCGTGTCGATGATCTTGGTGTTGTCGAACTCGCCCTCGCGGCAACGGTCGGCGTAGGCATGCCACACCTCCTCGCGCAGCTTGCGGTCGGGGCAGCTCTGCATGAAGGGCTCCCATGTGGGGACGTCGAGGGTCACCTTGCCACCGTCGGGCAGCTCCTTGGCGTAGGCGTTGGTGGCCTTGAGCACGTTCTGCGCAAAGCGCAGGGTGAGCGAGGCGATCTGCTCGTTCAGCTCGCGGAAGCGGGCCTGCTGCGCCTCGGGCACATTGGCGCCGCTACGCACAAAGCCTTTGTAGGTCTCGGTGAGCAGTCGCATCTGCTCGGGATTGAGGCCGAGGCCGTCGCGCTGGTCGTAGACACTCTTGATGCGCGCAAAGAGGGCGGCATTGAGTGCGATGTCGTCGTCGTGGGCCGACAGCAGGGGTGTCACCTCCTCAGCGATGGCCTCCATCTCGGGGCTGTTCTCGCACTCGCTGAGGTTGAAGAAGACACCTCCGACCTCCTTGAGCAGCTTGCCGCTGTACTCATAGGCCAGGATGGTGTTCTCGAAGGTGGGCGCCTCGGAATTGTTGACGATGGCGTCGATTTCGTCTTTCTGCCGACGCATGCCTTCCTCGAAGGCCGGCATGTAGTGTTCGGTCTTGATACGGGAGAAGTCGGGGATTTCATACGGGGTGTTCCACTCCGCAAAGAAGGGATTGTCCATTGCTTTCTTGTCTTTACAGCCTACCGTCAGCACCAGGGCCGCGGCGGCAATCATTAGTACTCGTTTCATTGATTTTATAATTGTTTACATATTATCTCCAGCAGGTCGGCCGTCAGCTTCTTGGCCAGGAACTTGTGGTTTTCGTTGTCGATCAGGTATATCTGCGGGGTTGTCTCCACATCGTAGACCTCGCGCCAGTCGACATTGGCCTCGCCCCCGTTGAGGTTCACCCAACGTTGGTTGTGCATATTGTGGTCGTCGAGGAACTGTTTCCACTTCCCGATGGTGGTTTCCTCGGGTTCGCTCAGGATGGCGAAGGCGGTCATGTCGAGCGAGTCGGCCACCCGGTCGAACACCTCGTAGATGGCGGGGATGATCGTGCGGCAATGGCCGCAGGTGGGGCTCCAGAAGAGCAGCAGCGTGTAGCGACCCGGCATGTGGTGCAGCGACCACGCACGGCGCGTGGTGTCGAAGAGGATCAGCTCCGGCGCCTCGCGTCCCACCAGCAGGCGCTCCCACTTGGCGGCACGCGCCACCTGCTCGTCGATCGTCGAGGGCGAGAGGAACGTCACCTTGCCGGTCGCGAAGTAGCGCTGCACCAGGTGTACATATATCTCGTCGTACACCATCACCTTGCTCTGCAGGTACTTCTCGGTCAGCCGCAGCACGAGCCATTTGAAGACCTCCGGCGCCGGCTCCGAACGGTCGATCAGGCTGTCCAGCAGCGGGATCGCCTGGGCCGGGGCCAGCCCCTGCATGTGCTTCTCCACATAGTCGTTCACACGGTTGTAGAACACCGTCCGCGGTGTGCGGATGACGAAGTCGTCGTCGAGCGGTATGTTGTCGAAATAATGGTGCATGAAGTAGAAGTAGCGGTCGTTGCCCGTTAGGCTGTCGGGCGGCATGCCGGGATCCTTGGTGGCCAGCATCATGCGCGACAGCATGGCGTCGGGATGCTTGGTGATGAAGTCGAGCCGCAGGGTGTCGACGTGACGCAGCATCTGGTTGCGGAAGTTGATGAACGAGGCCGTGTCCATCTCCTTCTGCGCGGCGTCGATCTGGGTGTACAGCTCTTCCGTCGAGCGGTTGAAGTTGAAGAAGAGCGTGTTCTGCTGCGACCCGCTGACCTCCATGTTGCGCTTCCAGTCACGCTCGTCGGTACGGAACTTGAAGAAGGGCTTCTCATGGTAGACCACGAAGTCGACAAAACGGCCCCGGCCGTCGGTGAAAAAGTAGAGGCCCGGCATCAGATCGCGGTCGCCCTCGAAGACGTACTTGCCATGGCCGTTGTTGTAGGCCGTGTCCATGATGCGCAGGCTCTCGGCGTAGTAGTAGCCCACAATGAGGAAGGTATCCTTGTTGCCGTCCACCTGCAGGGTGAACTTGTATCCGCCCTTGGCCGAAGCCGCCAGCGACAGCGCCAGCAGCACGGCACACAGAACCATTCGTTTCATTATCTTCATAGTGTTTTCCATAACGGACATACTGGTTTATTATTGTTCATTCAACCCTTATAAGACGGCCTCGGAGGGCCGTACGGGTCAACCTTTAACATTATTTATGATTTTCCCATGCCACACGCCGTTGTCCGGAATGCTTTTCTGGAGAGAGAAAACGATGATTTCCAGAATCATTTACCGATGCAGAAGCGGCTGAAGATGTTGCCCAGCACCTCGTCGTTGGCCACCTCGCCGGTGATGGTGCCCAGATGGTAGAGCGCATCGCGCAGGTCGACGGCCACCAGATCGGCCGGCATGCCGCTCTGCAGCCCCTCGTCGACATGGGCCAGCGCCTCGCGCACATGCACGAAAGCATCGCGGTGACGCACATTGGTCAGCAGCACCTCGTCGCCCGCCGGCATCGTCCGTCGGGCCTCGTCGACCATCGCCTGCTTCAGCTCGTCGATTCCTTTGCCCGTGAGGGCCGAGATGTGGATTGCCCCCTCGGGGCCCGCGGCAGCGGACAGGTCGCACTTGTTGACCACCACCATCAGCGTCTTGCCCTCCGTGTCGATGTCCGGCTCGCGCCACGGCGTGGTTCCGTCGTGTACATAGAGCACGATCCGGGCCTGGCTGATAGCGCGCAGGCTCCGCTCCACCCCCTGTGCCTCGATGGCGTCATCGGTACGGCGCAGCCCTGCGGTGTCGATGAAGCGGAAACCGACCCCCTCCAGGGTCAGCATCTCCTCGATGGTGTCGCGCGTGGTGCCCGGCGTGTCGGAGACGATGGCACGGTCGTCGCCCAGCAGCGCGTTGAGCAGCGACGACTTGCCCGCGTTGGGCGCCCCGACGATGGCCACGGGGATGCCGTGCTTCAGGGCATTGCCTTCGGCAAACGAACCGATCAGCGAGGTCAGCTGGCTGTCGATCGAGGCCAGCAGGCGCCGCAGCTCGCGCCGGTCGGCGAATTCGACATCCTCCTGGCTGAAATCGAGTTCCAGCTCGAGGAGGGAGGTGAGGTCCAGCAGCTGCTGCCGCAACGATTTCAGGCGCACGGCGTAGCCGCCGCGCAGCTGGCTGACGGCCAGCCGGTGCTGCACAGGGGTGACGGCGTCGATAAGGTCGGCCACGGCCTCGGCCTGCGACAGGTTCAGCCGCCCGTTGAGGAACGCCCTCATCGTGTATTCGCCCGGGTGGGCCAGCCGTGCGCCGCTGTCGACAAGCGTCTGCACGACGGCCTGCTGTATGAACAGCGACCCGTGGCAGGCGATCTCCACCGTCGGCTCGCCGCTGTAGCCGGTGGGGAACCACGTGGCCACCACATCGTCCAACTCGTCGAAGCGGCAGTAGGTGGCCGTGCGGGGCTGCAGCTGCCTGCCGTGCAGGTGGGTCTGCGCTATCAGCAGGGCCTCCGTCCCGCTGAGCCTGACGACGGCGATGCCGCCCACACCGGCCGGCGTGGCCACAGCCACGATGGTGTCATTCAGACGCATGGTCGCGGTCGCCGATATAGCGGTCGCCGAAGAGCCGACGCATCTCCTCGTCGGTCAGCCCCAGGTCGACCTTGATCTTGTACATATTCGGATAGTTGAGGAACAGCACCAGCACCGTGACCAGGATCAGCATCAGCAGCACGTTGCGTCCGCTGAGGATCGTGAGGACGCATAGCAGCACCACCACGATGAGCATGTTGAGGTAGGTCTGGCGCACGAAGGCGGCGTAGCCCTTCAGCTTGGCGTCGACCCCTTCGGTCTGGCGCAGCAGCGGCACCTGCCGGCGCACAGCCAGCAGCGTGGTGCTGACCGCCAGCACAGCCAGCACGGCGCCGGCGATGAGCATCCAGCGCGCCGTGTAGTCGCTCTGGTAGAAACGCCACGGACTGACGTAGATAAAGACGACCGTGAGCAGCACCGCCGCCACCGAACCCCACAGGCCGGTGCGCGACGCGCGCTGTATTGTTTTGATGTATTGTGTCATAACTTGAGGTATTTGGCGGTATACGATTCCTTGCACTGCAGCAGGCCCTCGGGGGTGCCGGCGTAGACCACCCGTCCCCCACCCTCGCCCCCTTCAGGGCCGAGGTCGATAATCCAGTCGGCGGTCTTGATGATGTCGTGGTGATGCTCGATGACGACCACCGAGTGGCCGCGCTCGATCAGCCGGTCGAAGGCGGCCAGCAGTTTCTGCACGTCGTGGAAGTGGAGACCCGTGGAGGGCTCGTCGAAGATAAAGAGGATGGGGCGCTCGTCGGCGGCGCCATGCACAAGGTAGGAGGCCAGCTTGATACGCTGCGCCTCGCCGCCGCTGAGCGACGACGACGACTGCCCCAGCTTCAAGTAGCCCAGCCCCACATCCTGCAGCGGCTTCAGCCGGCTGTAGACCGAGCGGGTCTCGTCGGCGTCGAAGAACTCGCAGGCCTGATCCACCGTCATATCCAGCACCTCGCTGATATTCTTGCCCTTGTAGAGCACCTCGAGGGCCTCGTCCTTGTAGCGGCTCCCGTGGCATTCGTCGCAGAGCAGATGTACGTCGCTCATGAACTGCATGCTGACGGTGACGTAGCCCTCGCCCTCGCAGGTCTCGCAGCGGCCGCCCTCAACGTTGAACGAGAAGAAACCGCTCTTGTAGCCCCGCGCTTTGGCCAGCGGCTGCTGGGCGTAGAGCTGGCGCACCTCGTCGAAGACCTTCATGTAGGTGGCGGGGTTCGAGCGCGTGGAGCGGCCGATGGGGTTCTGGTCGACCAGCTCGACGGCGGCCACGCGGCGCACGTCGCCGTCGAAGGCCACGCACGACCCCACATAGTCGCTGTTGCCGTCGAGCCGGTGCTGCATCACGTCGTAGAGCACGCGCCGGATGAGGGTGCTCTTGCCGCTGCCGCTCACTCCGGTGACCACCGTCAGCACGCCCAGCGGGATGTCCACATCGATGTGTTTGAGGTTGTTGGCATAGGCGCCGTGGATGCAGATGCGGTCGCGCCAGGGGCGGCGCTGGGCGGGCACAGCGATGCTCTTGCGCCCCAGCAGGTAGTCCGCTGTCAGCGACCGGCTTGCCTTCTTCAGGTCGGCCGGCTTGCCGCAGAAGACGACTTCGCCTCCCAGGCGGCCGGCGCCGGGCCCGATATCGACCAGCCAGTCGGCCGACCGGATGATGTCCTCGTCGTGCTCCACCACGATGACCGTGTTGCCCAGGTCGCGCAACTGCTTGAGGACGCCGATCAGCTGGGCCGTGTCGCGGCTGTGCAGGCCGATGGAGGGCTCGTCGAGGATATACATCGACCCCACCAGCGAACTGCCGAGCGACGTGGCCAGGTTGATGCGCTGCGTCTCGCCGCCGCTGAGCGTGTTGCTCATGCGGCTCAGGGTGAGGTAGCCCAGCCCCACATCCATCAGGTAGCCCAGGCGATGCTTGATCTCGGTGCGGATGCGGTCGGTGGTCTTCAGCTCGGTGGACGTCAGCTGGCCGTCGAGGGCGGCGAACCACCCCGTCAGGTCCTGCACCGGCATGTCGACCAGCTCGCTGATCGACCGCCCACCCACCTTGACGTACTCGGCATCCTTGCGCAGGCGGTGTCCATGGCATTCCGGACACACCGTGCGGCCGCGGTAGCGGCTCAGCATCACCCGGTACTGTATCTTGTAGGCCTGGCTCTCGACCCATTTGAAGAAGCCGTCGATCCCCGTCCAGGTGCCGTCGCCGTGCCACAGGATGTCCTTCTCCTTCTGCGTCAGCTCGTAGTAGGGCTTGTGGATCGGGAAGTCGATGGCGGCGGCATGGCGGACGAATTCGCGCTTGACATCCTGCATCTTGTCGCCGTTCCAGCACACCACGGCATTGTCGTAGACGCTGCGCGAGCGGTTGGGCACCACCAGGTTCTCGTCGATGCCGATCACATGGCCGTAGCCTTGGCAGGTGGGGCAGGCGCCGTAGGGGTTGTTGAACGAGAAGAAGTTGGGGTTGGGCTTCTCGAAGGTGATGCCGTCGGCCTCGAAGCGGTTGGAGAAGGTCGCCAGCTGCTGCCCCTCGGGGCCCTCGGTGGCGATGCAGCAACTGCCGCGCCCCTCGAAGAAGGCGCTCTGCACACTCTCGGCCACACGGGCCGTCTGCTCGTCGTCGCCGTGGCGCACCTCCACGCGGTCCACCACCAGGTACACATCGCCCTCGAGGCTGACCGTCGCCAGGTCCTCGATGCGGACCACCGTCCCCTTGACCATCACACGCTGGTAGCCCTCCTGGTGCAGGATCTCCAGCTGCTGGCGCAGCGGACGCTCCTTCGTGTCGGCCAGCGGCGCCAGGATCATCACCCGCGCCGGCCGTTGGCCGTCGCCAACCGCAGGCCTGTCGCTCATTATATAGTCCACCACATCGCTCACCGAATGGCGCTTCACCTCCACCCCGCTCACGGGCGAGAAGGTGCGGCCGATGCGGGCGAAAAGCAGCTTCAGGTATTCGTAGATCTCGGTCTGTGTGCCCACCGTCGAGCGGGGGTTGCCGGTGCCGGTCTTCTGCTCGATGGCCACCGCCGGCGCCAGGCCGTGGATATAATCCACCTCGGGCTTGGTCATGCGGCCCAGGAACTGGCGGGCATAGCTGCTCAAGCTCTCCACATAGCGGCGCTGCCCTTCGGCGAACAGCGTGTCGAACGCCAGACTCGACTTGCCGCTGCCGCTCAATCCCGTCACCACGATCAACTTGCCCTGCGGCAACCGCAGGTCTATATTCTTCAGGTTATTGGCTCGCGCCCCCTTGATTTCTATGTACTCCACTGTCTCTGTTCTCCCGCTTTCCGTCTCTGCTAATAGTTGAATCTCAGCTCAGCCATGCGTGTCTTGTCGCCACGCTTGGTGAAGTACATCAACGTGCCGTCGGCGCGCGTCAGCGCACGCACCACATGCTGCTTCACCTTGGGCTCCAGCACGATCTTCTCGGTGCTGCCGTCGTCGGCCATGGTGTAGAGCATCACATGGCACTTGTCGCCGGTCTCGTACTCCTTGGCCTCGTTGGCGATGTCGTAGATCAGCGGACTCTTCACCGGTTCGGACCGCACCAGGCACACCTTGCCGTCGGCCGTCGTCAGGGCCACCTGCTCCATGTTGCCATCCTCCTCATCCTTGTCGTTGCGGCGCACATTGCGCGTCCAGCGCACCTTGCCGGCGGTGTCCACCGCCGCCACATGCAGCCCCACGCCGTAGCCCTCGCGGCTCACGGCGCCGGACGACGACGTCTTCTCGGTCGTCAGCACACGGCCCAGCAGCACCGCGGCACCCCACGGCGTCGCCGTCGTGCCCAGCACCTTGCAGTGGTCCACAAACTGCTCCTTCTGTATCTTCTTGGTCTTCTTGTTCAGGAAGATATTCATGTCCTCGTTCTGGAAGGGGCGCATCGTGAACCCCTTCAGCTCGGCATTGTCCACATCGAAGGCGATGCCCACCACACCGTTCACAAAGCGATCCGCCTTCTTCACATCCACCGGGTGGTACACGCCCACCGCCACGGCCGTCGAGCCCACCACATTGACCAAGCGCAGATCCTCGACCGGGTCGCACTTCACCGTCACGCCGTAGGTGTTGGCCCGGCCGACATCGAAGACGTTGTACACGTAGCGCGTCTCGTCGCCGTTGGCTTCCATGCCCAGCGTCACCAGGCGCCCCTCGTCGGTCACCTTCATGTCCTGCATCGACTCCAGGGGGTACTCACGCTCCCACAGCATCTGCGCCGCACCGTCGAACACGGCCACATAGGTGCGATACTGCTTCTTCTCGACCATCTCCACCACCGCCGCCAGGGCCAGGTACGCGCCCGACGGCGAGGCGGCGCCCCACACCATGCAGCGGTCCTTCTTGGTGTAGTCCAGCGTCAGCAGCGTGTCGTAGCGGCCGCCGGCCATCCCCTCGTCGTCGGTCTCGATCTCGCAGCCGTAGACCACCGTGCGCTTGTTGTCGCTGCCGTCGGCCAGCAACACCCCCGCCCGGTCGCCCTTCACACCCGCCGCCAGCACCTCCATGTTGCCGCTCTTGGGCAACGTGATCGCACTCACCAGCTCCAGATTCACGTCGGTCAGCACCATCTGCTTCACCTTCTTCTTGCCCTCGAAGATCCACGCATCCATGTTCGACAACGTGCCCACATAGATACCCGTGTGCAGGTCGTCCGGCGAAAGGCGCTTGCCTTCCAGTCCCTTTTTCAGTGCCGGCTGCCCCATGGCCGAAGTGAGGCACACCAACGTCGCCACAGCCAATAATATTTTCTTCATAGTCATTGCAACTTATTGATTCATTAACAAAAACATGATCATCACACGCAAAGTGCATGCTACTTTCATTTTGCAAAATTACACAAAAAAAACGATACTTGCAAAAAAACCTTTACAAGATTTCCAGAATCTCGCGAGGCGCCCCGCCGGGCAGGCGGAGGTCACTCCACCACCAGCCTGCGGCTGCTGACGCCGCTGGGGGTGACGAGCTTGACCAA
>CAMNIH010000066.1 GCA_946540365.1 uncultured Bacteroidales bacterium | reverse complement strand
TGATTGACGGCGGCTATATCCCCAGTTTCTGCACCGGTTGTTACCGCAAGGGCCGTGTGGGAGCCGACTTCATGGACCTGGCCAAGCCCGGCCTCATCAAGGAGTACTGCAAGCCCAACGCCATGTTCACCTTCCGCGAGTACCTGGAGGACTACGCCAGCCCCGCCACCAAGGAGAAAGGACTGCGCCTGCTGAAGGAACTGACCCAAACTTTCTCGAAAGAGGAGCTCAAACGGCGCGTCGAAGGCAACCTTTGCAAGATCGGCGATGGCGAACGCGACCTCTATTTTTGACACCTCAGCATGGATTTTTTCCGCTTCGGAACAAAAATATGCATCCGGTAACAAAAAAAGCTGTACTTTTGCATCCGAATTCAAAAACAGAAGGACTACCAAGGTAGTACAAGTTTTCGGATAATGTTTTCATGGTTTTGATAGCACGCTTGCCCCTTCGTCTGAAGGGGCTGCGTGTTTTAAGGGAACCGACATAAAAGGACAACGAACAACCTACTAAATCAAACTAAAACAAACAAACATCATGAAGAGAATCCTTTTGACATTCGCCCTCGCGGCATTCGCCCTGAGCGCCCACGCCCAGTGGGTGGCCGGCGGCAACGTGGCTTTCAACCACAACGGCACCGCCACAAACGACCTCTACGACCACGCCACCACCTCGTTCAGCATCCAGCCCAAGGTGGGCTACTGGCTGAACAACCAGATGCAAGTGGGCCTCCAGCTGGGTCCCACCTATCTCTACACGCGCGCCTACGATGGCATCGGCGACAACGAGGCCTACTCCTCCGCCAGCCAGATCACGTGGAAGGTGGCGCCCTACTTCCGCTACAACCTGACCTCGTGGAGGAACTTCACCGTCTTTGCCGAAGCGCAGCTCGGCCTGTCGTTCGAGCCCGAGAGCTCGTGGTACAACAACAGCACCGGCAACGAGGGCAACGGCAACACCCGGGTCTTCGGCCTCACATTCAACGCGGTTCCCGGCCTGAACTACGCACTCACCGAGCACATCTCGCTCGACGCCTACGTGGATCTGCTGGGACTGTACTACAACTACAGCGAGACCACGGTCACGAACCCCATCACCGACAACGAGACCACCACCACCAGCCACAGCTACGGGCTGATGGCCGACATGGACGCCCAGCCCCTGCTCGGACATACGACCACGAACGTGGGCTCGACCGACTTCATGACAGGCCTCACGGGGCACCTCTCCCTCATCCGCATCGGCTTCAACTACAGCTTCTAAGGAACGCCGGACACAAAAAGACAAGGCGGGGGCTGCCTATGGCAGTCCCCGCCTTTGTTTGTATAACCCGCGCGATCAGGCGTCGGCAAACTGCTTGCCGTCCTTGAGGATGACCTGCAACTTGGTGTACTCGCTGTGGAAATCGTGACGCAGTCGGTCGAGGTAGCGGCGGCTCTCCCAGTGGCGCATGGGCAGGTCGTGCAGGAGGTAGTTGCCGCAAGTCTCGGGCGTGGTGGCGGGCACCTCGGTCTGCGTGAGGATCCACTCGAGGCAGCGGATGGTCAGCTGCCGCATGTCCTCGGCGCTGTAGCTCCCCGTCATGATGACGTACATGCCCGTCAGGCAGCCCATGGGGCCCACGTAGACGACGTCGTCCTTGGCCTCCGAGTTGCGGAACCAGGTGGCCATCAGGTGCTCCAAGCTGTGCATGGCCGAGGGGGCTACGGCCGGCTCGTGGTTGGGCTCGGTGATGCGGAGGTCGAAGGTGGTGAAACCACGGTCGATGCGCGAGACATAGATGCCCGGTTTGAGGTGAGTGTGGTCGATGGTAAAGCTCTGTATTACTTCCATAGGGATGGGTTTGGGATTCTGGATATTCTGTTAAATGGATTCGAGGAATTGCTTGACAAAACGGAACGAGCGGTCGCACATCGACCCCAGGAAGTCGCTCCACTGCTGCTGGTGGTCGTCGGTGCGACCGGGGGTGTCGCTGATGACACGCAGGCTGAGGAAAGGCACCTTCGTCAGGTAGCACGTCTGGGCGATGGCGGCACTCTCCATGTCGCATGCCAGACCGTCGGGGAAGTGGCGTTTGATGACATTCTGCCGCTCGCGGTCGGTGATGAACTGATCGCCGGTGCAGATGAGGCCGCTGACGCGACGCTCGTCCTGCCCAAGAGGCACCTCCATGGCGTGATCCAGCAGCCGCGCATCGGCGTCGTAACGGGCCGGCAGACCTTGCACCTGACCCAGCACACAGGGACCGTCCTGGCTGATGCCGCCACAATCCACATCATGGTAGACGCACTGCGTGGCGACGAAGACATCCATCAACCGCATCTGCGGGTCGATGCCGCCGGCCAGGCCGGTACTTATGATGGCATCGGGATGGTGCTGCTGGATCAGCTGCATCGTGCCGACGGCCGCATTGACCTTGCCCACACCGCACTGCCAGAGCACGATATCGTTGTTGCCAAGACGGCCTATATCACCGCCGATAGCATCACGCATCTGGCGGTATTCAATATTCATGGCTATTATGACTCCTATCTTCATAAACTGACGATTTTTGTGACATTTCGCATTGCAAAGATACGACTTTTTCCACTGATTCATGGAGTGCGATATAATATTTTTTTTTAACAATCGTTATGATAACAAATTACAAGAACAAAACAATACTATGAAACGTTGGTTTAGAGTCATCTTCATCACACTTTTCACCATAGCGGCAGCCAGTTTGGTTGTCATCCAGCTGGTACAGACCCAGCGCACCTTCTCCATCAGCGACAACATGTTCAACGTCAGCGTGTCGAGTGCCATGGACGAAGTGGTGTCACAACTGAACAGCGAGGTGTTCCAGACCGACACCCACCCCGCAGCGGCGTTCAACTACCAGGAGCTGGACTCTCTGATTGCCGAGGAGTTGATCCTGACCGGCATCGACCGGCATCCCGTGGTGGGAATATACGACGGATCGCAACGGTCGTTCCTCTACACCTCGGATCCAAAGCACGAGAACCTGCTGGAAGAATCGCCCTACCGATATAGTTTCCAGCCCATTGGCGTCGTCTCATCGAACCAGTTTTTCATCATTCTTGCCTTCCCGGGCACGTTGCTGCCACATGTCGACAGCAGGATGTACCTCTACATGAGTCTCTTCCTGCTGCTTGTGCTGGCGACGCTCTTCCTCATCTCGATACGCACCATCGCCAACCAGCACCGACTGGACCAGATGAAGAATGAGTTTATCAGCAATATGACGCACGAGATCAAGACACCGATCTCGACCATCTCGCTGGCCTGCGAGATGCTGCAGGACAACGGCATCGCCCAGGACGAAGCCTCGCGAAGCAACTTTGTGGGTATCATCGCCGACGAGAACCAGCGCATGCGCATCCTGGTGGAAACCATACTGCAAAGCTCGAAGATGGCCAACCCCAACTTCAGCATCAAACGCTCGGAGATCAACATCAACAACATCGTCGACAAGGTGGCCAAGAGCTTCACGCTGACCCTTTCGAACCGTAACGGGCTGCTGGAGACGAACCTGACGGCCGAACCGCCGACACTGGTGGCCGACGAACTGCACATCACCAACATGATCTACAACCTCGTCGACAACGGCATCAAATACTCGCCGTCGTCGCCCCACATTGTGGTCGGCACACGGCGCGAAGGCAACCGCTTCGTGATCAGCGTCCAAGACCACGGCATCGGCATCGCCAAAGCCGACCAGAAGCACGTCTTCGACAAATTCTACAGGGTGTCGACAGGCAATGTACACAACGTGAAGGGCTTCGGCATCGGACTGAGCTATGTGGCCCAGGTGGCCAAGCTGCACAACGCCACGATTGCGCTGGAGAGCGAACCTGGCGCAGGAAGCACCTTCAGCGTGAGCTTCCCCGCATAAAAAACGAGCGCCGGTCGCAGGCATGCCTGCGACCGGCGCTTCACATAACACTTCGTGTCGATCAACGAACCACGAACTTACCGTGGGCACTCCCCATGCGGTAGATATAGATGCCCGCAGGCATACCGCTGACGCCAAGGGTCACCTCGCCCGTACCGGCCTGGACACGCTCGCTGTGTACCAGACGGCCGTCGACACTGTAGACCATCAGATCGGCAGCACGCTCGCTGCTGTACGGCAACACGACATTGAGCGTAGCAGGATTGGGGTAGGCACTGCCGAGAGTGGTGTTGTCCTCGACATCGGCAATTCCGACGAAGACATCGCGGTCGGTGCTGTCGCGCGGCGGGATCATACCCGTAATGATTGTCTGAAAGACGCCGTCACGCTCTCCATTGAAATTAAGATTTTGTCCCCTAATATACATATTATTAGCACCGAGATCGAAGAAGCCATTGCCGCTGCCATTCCAACCCCAGTTCATATGGTAAGTCGTATCGCCTTCATTGACCTTGTAGCCATCGCAAACCCACGCATGGCCTGCAGCATCACGGCCGCCGTCGTCGATCGAACTGGAGCCACTCATATACAGCGGACGGTTCTTATCCAACTCGCTCTTCACACTGTTAAGGAAATTGACATCACTGACCGAGTGACGCAGGACATAAGTACCTGTCTGATACTTGAAGAACCGAGACATATTGTCTGCCACGAGGTTTGACGTAGTGCCACTGCCGCCACCGTTGTAATAAGTGCCAAACTGCATTTCAACAGCCACTCCGACATAGTAGTTCAGGCGGGAAATCTCACGACGACTCTCCAGCGGTGTAGCCGCCGATATTTTATTCTTCATCAAACTGTAATCAAGCGACGCGGAATCGGCATAATTGAGACGGATAAACTTCGATTTATTGCTACCGTTCTCGGTATAGTACCACGTATAGGACTTGTAGCCGACAGGATGTTTCGGGAACTCATAGTACTTGCAAATCTGGGCCAAAGCCGTGGCCACACATCCCGTGTAGCAATATTCACCCAATATCTGCGGCGAATACATATTGTAGGAAGTGCCATCCTCATCGCCTTGATCCCATCTGGTGGAAAGCAGGATTTCAGACGCCTTGGTGTTGACCGTCAACTTCTGATTGACAATTTTGGTCCACATCGGGCTGTCCGTCAACGATCTGGTAGCATCCTCGTTCTGGACGTAGCATATCCACTCGTTGTGTTGTGCCAAAAAGCCCTCGAGCTGGACGGGAAGGTTGTCGGCGTCGATATCGCTCTCGTCCGAGAAACCCACAATAGGATGGGCAACAGTGCTGGCTGCCATAATGATCCACGCGTTCTGCGTAGTGGTGAAAAGGTACATCGACGGCACACCGAGCTCATCGTTGTTCCACTGGCGCGACAGGGTCAACTGGTCGGCGGTCAAACGCGACAGCGTTGTATTGCAGCGCATATAATACGCCGCAGCTTCGCGTGCCTGGTCGGCAGTCATGTTATCTGCCTGGGTCATCGTCGGGGCCATCAGGGCGACGGCCATCAGGAATGTTGTTACAATACGTTTCATTATCTTTTATTGTTTATTTGTTTTTGTACAATTTAAGGAGGTTTTATTGCATTTTTATTTCGACTTCAGCGTCACGCTTTCCACCCCCTGCCAGAGGGTCAGGAGTTCACGGTAACGGGCGTAGTCGCTGACAGGCACCACACTCTGGTCCAGCGTGAGGCTGCGCACCACACGGAGCTTGCTGCCGCTCTGCTTTACACTGACCGACACGCTGCCCACACCTTCGTAGGCCAGACAGCGGTCGATATTGTCGCCCACTTTCTTCACCCCTTTCGGCAGACGGTAGGTAACGTCGCTCTTGATGTTGCATGCCGACGACTGCAGGGGGGCGATACGCACATGCGCCAACCGCGAGGCACGCACCGCCGGACTGCCCTTGACGGCGCCAAACGTCAGACGGTAGAACCCTTCGACCAGCGTATCCAACACAGCATCCACGGTCTCCTCGACGGTCACAGCCTTCACCTCGTCGCGGGCCTCGCCATAGAGGGTCATGGGGGCCTTGTTTCTGACGCTCAGGCGGTACTCCAAGGTGTCGATCACCACACCCACCTCGTCGCTGTTCTCTCCTACCACGCGGGCCTGGTAGCCCTCGTCGTTCAACAGGGATGACAGAAGGACAGCCTTGTCGGTAGCCGTGCCACATCCCGACTGCCACACCTCGTCGGCTGTCGCATGGGTGTAACCCAGATGGGCCGGATCTATATCGTTGAGGTGGATATAGTCCACCACATAGTCGCGGATGGCCAGGATATTGGTGCGCGGGTCGTTGCTGTCGATCAACTGGGCGACGATCTTGCGAGCACTCTTGCAGGGCTGGTTGTCAAAGGCCGGAGTGAACTCGGGCACACCATTATAGAAATGGATCATCGGATAGAGCAGCTCGTCGGCCGGCAGGTAGCTGTCGACAAAACGCTGTGGCACATTCAGCATCTTGAGGCTGAGGCTGTGGGCATCCTGCTCCACATCGGGCTTGACAGTCAGCACCTCGGGATTGCTCAACAGCACATTGAGCTCCTGATTATCAGGTACCGTGACCTTCACCTCGTACCGCTCGACCGGACACTCTCGGACCAGATTGAGGGTCTGGTTGATCAGGCTGTAACGCCGATGGATGGTGTAGTCGACCACCACCGTGCAGCCTATTTCCATGCCGGTGTGGACCATCGCCAACTCCCGAATATGGTTGAAGCGGCCACAGTCGGTACACTGCGACGGCAGCTGATAGACAAAAGCGTTCTGGGGCATCTCCACCCGACTGCCGTCGGGGCGGATGGTGTAGACCTCGTTGACCGTGAGATCCTCCAGGTCAGGATTGTACACCACAAAGGTCTCGCCCTTGTCGGCATAGGCCGTCAGGGCGCGGTTGCGCAGGATCTGCACCTCGTGACGGTAATGGTAGTCGCTGGTGCCATCGGCATTAACCTTCCACTCCTGACACAGCAACTTGTATACCGCATCGGGGCTCTGGGCATAGGCGGCACTGCCGAGCAGTAAGGCCGCAAGTATAAGAGATATCTTTTTCATCACTTGTCTTCCAATTATTACTTAGTCAAAATCACAGGGGTTTGCGACACGGTCTTCTGTCCCATGGCACTGGCGCGGAATGCAGGCCAATCCTCGGCATCGTAGACGCGCTTGCCGAACACGGCCTGTTCGCCGAACGAGAGCTTATTGTTGTCCATCTGGAATCCGCATCCGAACGATGCGGCCGGATTGGCCACGCCATCCACCATCGGATAGTGCAGTTGCGTGGGGGCGAAGGGCAGCTCGATCGTCTCGCGGATATCCACCAGTCGCGAGCAGCGGTCGGCGAACGGCTGCTGACGCTGGAGCATGCTCAGGTCGAAATTCAAGTGACTCATGGCACGCTGATAGAAGTTGCGCGCCGTGAGGGGAATAAACTCGATAACATCCTTGGTGACAGTGGCATAATTCGGTATGACATAACTGTAGGTGATCTTCACCGGCTGCTCTAAATAGCGGTCGGGATCGGTGTATTGGATGTCGTTGATCTGGGCATTGGGGGCAATGCGGAGCAGTTCCAGCTCCAGATTGCGGCGCCACTCGCTCTGGCGGGCGTTGAAGACACCGCGCACGGCGGCATCACTCTGTCCTTCGGCGGTGATGGAGATGGTACCCGTCAGCGTGCCCTCGGCATCGATACGGCTTTGTCCGATGATGCGCACATAGTGGTTCTCCGGAGCCGAGATGGGCGTCTCCATCAGGTCGCATCCCTCGGCGGTGCCTATCAGGTAGCCCTGCTGCTGTTCGGCACTGCTCCACAGCTCACGCACATTGGGCACCCAGGTGGGATCCAGCATCTCGAACTTGCCGTTGCGCAGCTGCACGGCACACACCGAGTGGTTGAACTGGTCGGCCGGGATGCGGTCGATCCGTTCGCCGGCCATGGTCATGGCGGCATAGGCTTTGAAGCCCGCAGCCCGCAGCATGCCGATCAGCGTCGAAGCCTTGTCTTTGCACACACCACAGCGGTCGGTGAAGTTCATCTCCTGGTTGTGCAGGGTGAAGCCCTCACCCTCGCCCATCGAGATACCGGCATAGCGGATATTGTCGGCCACCCAGTGGGTCAAACGGGCGATGCTGTCCATCTCGTCCGTGGCACCGACAAGCAACTCGTTGACCTTCTGCTGCATTTCGGGCGTGGGGACAAACGAGCCATAGTCCTCGTTGACACCATAGAACCAGCGGCTCTTCGCCTGCCAATCGGGACTGGTGGAGAGAAGCAGCTTGCATCCAATATCGTTGCCGGCCACCGCACGCGGCTCGCGTTTCAGCGGCATGATCTCCTCCTTGTTGGTGAAGGTGTAGAGGCTGCGTCCCTCCTCGTCGGCGGCCTCACGGCGTATGTCAAGCTGGCTGTTCATCTGCATCCCACGGAAATAGACCTGGTAGCGCAGCTGCTTGCTGTCCAAGATATTCAGCTGATACACTTTCTTCTGCACCGGCTGGTCGCTCCAGAAAGGTACAATATCGTAGAAGTGGCCTTTCATCGGGGGCACATAGCGTGTATCGTCCTCGGGCAGAGCGGCAAAGGTGCCGTTGAGACTGGGATGGTCGTCGGCCAGCAGGGCGTAGGTGTAACCCTTCTTGTAGGTCCACACCTCGAGCTGGTCACCCGGATTGATGCGGCCCACCTCCACCATCTTCTGGCTGGCACCCCAATAGATCATACGGGCAGGAGCCACATAATCGTACACCGGCACATTCCCCTCGCGGCCAGGCCACAGCAGGGTGTCCACCTGACCGTTGGCAACGCGGTGAACCAGCACATGCGTGATCTCGCAATAGGCCGACAGCGGGTCGTAGTCGATCTTGACCGTGCTCAGGCTCCGGGCACCCGCAAACGACACAGCCCGGACCAGACGGTGCGTAAGCACATGACTCAGTCCCGACTCTTCCATATACACACCCGTCGAATCAAACACCGTCACGGTGTTCATCCCGGCATACTTACCCCGCACAACGTTCTCCTGGGCCATGCTGCTGCCACCCAAAAACGCTGCTACTATGAGTATTACAGTTAATTTCCTCATCATTTCTTTTCTATATTGAACTGCAAAAATACAATTTAAATCCGAATTAGAACAAAATTTGACCCCTTCGCGACAATTTTTATTAAACATTAACATACCCCACAGCAACCATGCTCAGAACAGTTCCTGCTGGTTGCCGTTGGTTTTCAGCTTGCCCAGGTGCTGGTAGGCCAGCATGGTGGCCTCGCGGCCACGGGGCGTGCGCATCAGGTAGCCCTCCTGGATGAGGTAGGGCTCGTAGACCTCCTCCACCG
>CAMNIH010000065.1 GCA_946540365.1 uncultured Bacteroidales bacterium | reverse complement strand
GCGGGCTGGTGGACGTGTTTGCCACGCCCATGCTGGTGGCGCTGGTGGAACAAACGTGCTACGAAAGCGTGCTGCCACACCTCGACGAAGGGCAGGGCACCGTGGGCACGCTGGTCAACGTCAGCCACACCTCGGCCACGCCCATCGGAAAGCGCGTGTGGTGCGACAGCGAGCTCATCGAAGTGGACCGCCGCCGCCTGGTCTTCCGCGTCAAGGCCTTCGACGAGGCCGGCCCCATCGGCGAGGGCACCCACGAGCGCTTCGTGATCGACACCGAGCGCTTCATGCAAAAACTGCAGTCCAAAGGCTGATCGCCCCGCCGCTGAAAAACAGCCTCTTGCAGGCACCCTCCAGGCATCCCCCAGGCATCAACTAGGCATCCCCTCTGCATCATTTCTGCATGCGAGCAATGAGGAAGCAAGGAATGAGGCTTTTACGTGATTGGACGTTCCGGTGCTTGCAGGGCGTATCGTGTTGGATAATTACAAATAATATTAAAATGAGGCGCTTCGACATTTTATTTGGCCATGTAAAATAATTGTAGTACTTTTGCATTTCGATTTTATCAAGTACGAACAATGGAAAAGGAAGTCCGCGAGCAGCTAAAAGATATTCTGCAGCACGAGGTGCTGCTGGCAACGGGATGTACCGAGCCGGGCGCTGTGGCGCTGTGTGTGGCCAAGGCCGTCGAGACGCTGGGCGCCGAGCCCGAGCGCATTCGGGTGCGCCTGAGCAAGAATGTGTTCAAGAACGCCATGGGCGTGGGCATCCCCGGCACGGGCATGATCGGACTGCCCATTGCGGTTGCCATGGCCGTGGTCCACGGCGACTCGAAGCGCGGCCTCGAGGTGCTCACCATGCCGCAGAACCAGGTGGACGACGCCAAGCGCTGGCTGGCCAACCATGCCGACCGGATCGACATCGGCGTGAAGGAGACGAGCGACAAACTCTATATCGAGTGCGCGGTCGGCGCGGAGGTCGGAGGTGTGAGGTCGGAGGCTGTGGCCGTCATTGCGAAGCGGCACACCAACTTCATCTTCCTGAAGCGTGACGACCGGGTGCTGCTCGACCACCAGCAGGGCCTCTTCCAGGAGCAGGACAACGACGACAACCCGCAGGAGGACAACCGCCAACGGCTGGAGCTGACGGCCCGCATGGTCTACGACTATGCCACCACGGCACCCGTCGACGAGCTGGAGTTCATGTGGGACACCGTGCGCTACAACGACGCCGCGTCGGCATGCGGCCTCGAGGGCATGGGCCTGCACACGGGCCAGATCCTGATGGAGCAGGCGCGGGGCGACATGGTGCATACCGTTGTGGCCCGCACCGTGGCGGCCAGCGACGCCCGCATGGACGGCTGCACCAAGCCCGTCTACAGCAACTCCGGCTCCGGCAACCAGGGCATCTGCTGCACCCTGCCTCCCTACTACTACGGCAAGCTGAAAGGCTGCAGCGACGAGCAGATCCTGCGTGCGCTGACCATGAGCCACCTGATGAGCATCTATATCAAGCGCGGCATCGGCCGCCTGAGTGCCCTGTGCGGCATCGTGAACGCCACCATGGGCGTCAGCGCGGCGCTGACCTTCCTCGAGGGGGGCAGCTTCGAGCAGACGGGCTACGCCATGAAGAACATGATCAACACCATCGCCGGCATGGTGTGCGACGGCGCCAAGCCCAGCTGTGCGCTGAAGATGAGCGTGGGCCTCTACTCGGCCTTCGTCTGCAGCGAACTGGCCGTCCACTGCCGTGTGGTGGACTGCACCGACGGCCTCAGCGAGCGCGACCTCGACTGCTCGATCCACAACCTGGGGCGCCTCGGCAAGGACGGCATGAACCAGACCGACGACATGATCCTCGACATCATGACCCACAAGCGCGACTGACCGGTCGGAGTACCAACCGCCACGTGTTGATAACTTTGTCGCCGGCAAAGGACGGAATAAAGAAAAAGTGAGTAATTTTGCAATCCGAAATAATCGTATAACAATGAGAGAAATGGACAACCAAGAGACAAGAAAGGAAGAACTCTACAGCCAGGCCATCCCTGCCGGAAAACGTAGATATTTCTTCGATGTGAAGGAAACCCGCGGCGGTGACAAATTCATCACCATCACCGAGAGCCGCAAGTTGTTCAACAACAACACGGGTGAGTTTTATTTCGAGAAGAACAAGATGTTCCTCTACAAGGAGGACTTCGACAAGTTCCGTCAGGGCTTGGACAACGCGTTCAAGTTTATCGAGACGGGCATCGTGCCCCCGCCGGTGGTGGTGGAGGACAACTACCACGACGACACCGACCGCCGTCTGGAAGAAATAGACTTCAAGTTCTAAGCTGTAAGCTGTAAGTTTTAAGTGGCTTCGCAAGTTGTGGCCTGTACCCACAGCTTAAAAACCTTAAGACTTAAAACCCAATATAATCATGGCAAAGATAATATCCATCGCCAACCAGAAGGGCGGGGTGGGGAAGACCACCACGGCGGTGAACCTCAGCGCCGCACTGGCAGTGCTTGAGAAGAAGGTGCTGCTGGTGGACTGCGACCCGCAGGCCAACGCCACCTCGGGCCTGGGTGTGGATCCCGATGCGCTGGAGAAGAGCGTCTACGACTGCATCCTGGGCCAGGTGTCCGCGCGCGACGTCATCGTCGCCACCGACACCCCCAACCTCGACCTGCTGCCCACGCGTATCGACCTTGTGGGCGCCGAGGTGGAGCTCATCAACGAAAAGGGACGTGAGCAGTTCCTGGGCCGCGCCCTGCAGCCGGTCCGGGACAACTACGACTACATCATCATCGACTGCTCGCCGTCATTAGGCCTGATCACCATCAACGCCCTGACGGCCAGCGACTCGGTCATCATCCCCATCCAGAGCGAGTACTTCGCCCTGGAGGGCCTCGGCAAGCTGCTGAACACCGTCCGCATCGTGCAGACGCGCCTCAACCCCAAGCTGGCCATCGAGGGACTGCTGATCACGATGTACGACAACCGTCTGCGCCTGGCGCGCCAGGTGGTCGAGGATGTGCGCGGCCACTTCAAGTCGATGGTCTTCGACACCCTCATCTACCGCAACACCAAACTGGCCGAGGCACCGAGCTACGGCAAGAGCATCATCATGCACGACGCCTCGTCGACCGGCGCCATCAACTACCTCAACCTGGCACAGGAAATACTGACACGCAACAACAGTTAAAGAGAAGGAGAGAAGAAACTATGACCAAACAGAAACTCGGCGGACTGGGACGCGGCCTTGGCTCCATCTTGCCCGACATAGACCTGGAGGCCGTCAAGCCGGTGGCCGACACCATCAGCATGGTGCCTGTGGCCAAAGTGACCCCCAACCCCTACCAGCCGCGCCGCGAGTTCGACGAGGCGGCCCTGGAAGAGCTGGCCCAAAGCATCCGTCAGCAGGGGGTCATCACCCCCATCACTGTGCGTCGCATGCCCGACGACACCTACCAGCTCATCGCCGGCGAGCGCCGTCTGCGCGCCTCGCAGCGCGTGGGCCTCAAGGAAATACCCGCCTACGTGCGCACTGCCACCGACAACCAGATGATGGAGATGGCCCTGGTGGAGAACATCCAACGCTCCGACCTCAACGCCATGGAGGTGGCTTTGGCCTACCGCCAGCTGATCGAGGAGTGCCGCCTCACCCACGAGGAGCTCAGCGAGAAGGTGGGCAAGGACCGCTCCACCATCACCAACTACCTGCGTCTGCTCAACCTGCCCTCCGAGACCCAGCTGGCCCTGAGTCGCGATGTGATCAGCATGGCCCATGCACGTGCCCTGGCGGGCGTGGAGGAGGTGGACCGCCACCTGGAGATCCTGCACGAGGTCATCGACCGCCACCTGTCGGTCCATCAGACCGAACAGCTGGTCAAGCAGGGCAAGCCCAAGCCCAAGACGCCTGCCGCCAAACGGCGCGGCGAGCTGCCCGCGAGTTACCAGTCGGCCCAGTCGCGCCTCAAGGACAGGCTGCAGTCGACGGTGGAGATCAAGCGCTCGCAGCGTGGCAAGGGAACCCTCACCATCGCCTTCAACAACGACGCCGACTTCGAGCGCATCATGAAACTGCTTGAGAATTGAGGACGTGGGGACATAGACAGAAGGTGATGCTTGCCGTGTGTGCAGGCCTCCTCGTCTTTTCCCATCTGCTGAGCCCCGCCCGGGCCCAGGCCCAGGAGCACTCGGCCATGAAGGCCATGTGCTACTCCATCCTGCCCGGCGGCGGACAGGTCTACAACCGCCAGGCCTGGAAGATCCCCATCATCTATGGCGCCTTTGCCGGCATGGGCTATTTCATCTACGACAACTATCAGTCGATGAAGATGTTCAAGGACGAGTACCTCTACCGTGTGCAGCACGACGGGGCCACCCGCCTCAGCGGCTACGAGTCCTATCCCACCAGCAATATCTACAGCCTCTACAACTCCTACAACCAGAATTTCCAGTTGATGATCATCATCACCGTGGGCATCTACGCGCTCAACCTGGTCGATGCCTACGTCTTCGGACACCTGTTCGAATTCCAGATGAACGACGATATCACCCTCGGCCCGTCCCTGATTGGGTCGCCGTGGGGGGTGAGCCCCGCCGTCGGACTCACATTGAACCTATGAAACAACAACACATTTTTTTATAAGCAATGGTAAACAAACTTTTGATGTTACAAAGCGATGTGGCGACCACGGTCGACACACTTGAAAACGCTGTCGCCACCGTCGGCCCCGAACGAGTCACCCTGTGGGACATGGCCCTCAACGGCGGATGGATCATGCTGGTGCTGGTGCTGCTGCTGGTGCTGGCCATCTACATCTTCTTCGAGCGTTTCCTGACCCTCAACGGCGCCCTCAAGGGCAAAGAGGACGAGCAGTTCATGGAGAAGATCCGCGAGTATGTCCACGAAGGCAATGTGGATGCGGCCCGCAAGCTCAGCAAAGAGACCGACACCCCGCTGGGACGCATGATCAGCAAGGGCTTCTCCCGTCTGGGCCGTCCGCTGCCCGACATCCAGGCAGCCATCGAGAACGAAGGCCAGCTCGAGGTGGCCCGCCTTGAGAAGCGCGTCTCCTATGTGGCCACCGTGGCCTCGCTGGGCCCCATGATCGGTTTCCTCGGCACGGTGGTGGGCATGATCCAGGCCTTCCAGGAGATGGCCTATGCCGGCAACAATATCGACATCAGCCTCCTCTCCACCGGTATCTACACCGCCATGGTCACCACGGTCGGTGGTCTGATCGTCGGCATCGTGTGCTACTTCCTCAACAACCTCCTCGTCAGCCGTATCAACAAGGTGGTCTTCGAGCTCGAGGTGCGCGCCAATGAGTTCATGGACCTCCTCCACGAGCCCGCCTAAACAATACCTGCCATCATGATCCGTAGCCAGAACAAAATCAAGATTGAGACCAACTCGTCGTCGATGAGCGACTTGGTGTTCTTGTTGCTCATCTTCTTCATGATCACCTCCACGCTCATCAGCCCCAATGCCGTCAAGCTGCTCCTGCCCGAGAGCAACAGCAAGACCATGGCCAAGGAGACGGTGACGGTATATATCGACGAGAACCACAACTTCTACGTCGAGAACGACATACCCATTGCTGTCGACGAACTCCAGTCGTTCCTCAGCACCAGCATCGGCACCCAGGACTCGGCGGCCTGCGTATTCCTGCGGGCCGACAAGTCGGTTCCGGTGCAGGACGTGGTTCATGTCATCGACGCGGTGAACAGCATCAATGCCTCGACAGGAGCCAAACATAAAGTCATCCTGGCAACATCACCCAAGCAATGAACACGAAGCTTAAATCAGGTATCTGCACGGCGGTGATCATGGTGATGGTTGCCGTGGTGCTTCTCTCGTTCGGCTACGACCCGCCCGACCCGCCGATCCCCGAGGAGGGCGTCGAGGTCAACCTGGGCGACAGCGACTTTGGCAGTGGCGACAGTCCCGAGCCCAGCAGCGAGGCGGTCCCGCAGACCGTACCGGCGAGTCCCAACCGCATCGCCACACAGAACAGCGAGCCCACCCCGTCGGTCAATGCCAGCCAGCATGTGGGCAACACCGTGGCCCCGCAGCCGACCGAGCCTGTGGCCGACGCCCCCAAGGAGCCCGAGATCAACCGCAACGCCCTCTTCCCCGGCCGGCGCAACCAGGGCAGCGGCAGTGGCAGCCAGGGGCAGAGCACCGGCACCGGCGACCAAGGCAAAGCCGGCGGCACCGAGAGCAGCAACAACTACGACGGCAATGGCGGCGGCAACGGCAACTACACCCTTGCCGGGCGCAGCAAGGTCGTACTGCCCAAGCCCGAGTACAGCTCGAACAAGCAGGGCACCGTGGTGGTGGCCATCTGGGTCGACCGTCAGGGCAAGGTGACGCGCGCGGAATACCAGCCCAAGGGGTCGAACACGTCGGACGGCTACCTCGTGCAGCAGGCCGTCAGCGCCGCCCTGCGGGCACGCTTCAATGCCGACCCCTCCGCCCCCGAAGAGCAGAAAGGCACCATCACCTATAAGTTCACCATCTGATGCGACTCGACAAGTATCTCTGGGCCGTGCGGCTCTACAAGACCCGCTCGCTGGCGGCGGAGGCCTGCCAGTGCGGCAAGGTGATGATGACCGCCGACGGGCGGCCGCTCAAACCCTCGCACGAGGTGCGCGAGGGCGAGCGCTACAGCCTCAATATCGACCAGCTGCACAAGGAGGTCGAGGTGCTGTCCATCCCGCCCAACAGGGTGGGGGCCGCGCTGGTGCAGGGCTTCATGATCGACCGCACGCCCGAGGAGGAGTACGAGCGCATCCGCATGGCGCGCCAGTATGCCTTCGAGCGTCGCGACCGCGGCGAAGGACGCCCCACCAAACGCGACCGACGCGACATAGAACGCTTCAAGTATGAATAAAACTGTAGAGACGCGGCGTGCCGCGTCTGCATTCTGAGATTAAAATTCAATGTTTTGGGAAAAATATGTAAAAAAAAATAATTTTCCTGAAACAGGTTGCAATAAAACAGTTAAACGTCGTACCTAACTAACGAATAGAGCAAGTGGAAGACAGACAGATAGTGGAGGCTGTGCTGAAAGGCGACACCCGGCGTTATGCCGACATCGTCGAACGCTACCAGCAACACGTGGCCAACCTGACCTACAAACTCTGTGGCAACCGCCTCGATGTCGAGGAAGTCACCCAGCAGGTCTTTGTGGAGCTCTACATGGCTCTGCCGCGCTTCCGCTTCGACTCGAAACTGAGTTCTTTCATCTACCGCATCACCGTCAACACCGTCTGCAAGATGATGAACCGCTCCAAGCGCTTCATCTCGGCCGACGCCATGGAGAACCTGCCCGAACAGCGCAGCGACGACCTCAACGCCCAGCAGCGCATCATCCGCGACGAACAGCTGCAGCAGCTCCGCGCCGCCATCGGACGCCTCAAGGACGAGCAGCGCACCGCCCTGGTGCTCTACACCTTCGAGGATTTCAGTTACCAGCAGATTGCCGACGTGATGCAGTGCAGCCTGAGCAAAGTGGAGAGTCTGATATTCAGAGCAAAGAAGAACCTGGCTAAAGTAATGAAACAATGACACTGGACGAACAACTGGAACAACTGGCCGCGATGGAGTACCCCCATCGGGTCGACGTGTGTGACGCCGTCATGCAGCAGGTCGGGGCGCTCTCCGTCCGCTCGCTGCACGCCGCGCCCCGCACGCGTCCCCTCTGGCAGCGCATGGGCACCGCTGTGGCTGCCGCCGTGGCCCTCCTCCTCGGCGTGGGGATCGCCATGCCCTACCTCCGCTCCTACGACGACGAGGGCATCGCCGGCACCATTGCCCAGCTGGGCGACTACAGCTCGTGGAACACCGTCGAGGATCTCGCCACCGACCCCTACGACTACTTCTACGATCCTGCCGGCCAGCAGGACTGACCGACGATGCGACAACAGCTTTTTTACCGATCATATCAATATCAAATCTTATGAGAAAGCATCTACCGTTTCTTTTGATCCTCATGCTGGCCCTCCCGCTGGCGGCCCAGACCGACGGCGGCGCCTCCACGAAGAAGAAGTCCCACCCCGAGATCACCGAGGTGGTCAGCGACCTCAGTGCGCTGCAGAAGCGCAAGATCGAGACCATCACCCACGAGTCGCGCCAGCGCACCGACGCCCTGCGCCAGCAGCAGCGCGCCATCCGCGACAGCATCAAGTCCGTCATGGACCGCGAGGGCGACCAGAGCCGCCTCCTCTTCCCCCTCTTCGACCGCGAGGCAGCCCTGCAGGCCGCCGTCAGCCGCGAGATGTACTCCACCAAGCTGCGCATCGACGCCGTCCTCACCCCCAGCCAGCGCGCCACCCTCCGCAAGGGGCGGAAGTGAGAGAGGGGGGTGAGTGTTGAGTGTTAAGTGTTGAGTGTTAAGTGTTGAGTTTTAAGTTTTGAGTGTTGAGTTTTAAGTTTTAAGTGTTAAGTGTTGAGTGTTAAGTTTTGAGTGTTGAGTGTTAAGTGTTTAGTTTAAGTTGTTAGTTTAAGTTAAAAGCATCTGGTATTATATGGCTGCATTGGTGAACCTATGCGGCCTTTTTTTATAGCCACTACCCCCTAACAACTTACAACTAACAACTTAAAACTTACAACTTACAACTTAAAACTAGTCTCGTGCGACACATTTCGCCGTTTTTTGATACTAACTCTTATAGAAGAAACCCACGAAAGACGCTCTTTTATGTCGATCCGCCGTCATCCCACCCCGTCCGAAGCCGACCGGATAGCAGAGTATAACGACCTGCTCCGGCAGGTGGACAATATTGTGTGGCGTATGGCGAGGGTCTTCGGACGCGACGACGACGCCTTGGTCGACGACCTGCGGCAGGATATACTGGCCGAGTTGTGGATAGCGTACCCCACCTACCGCCGCAAGAGCGCCGTCACCACCTGGGCCTACCGCGTGGCCCTCAACCGGGTCTTCGTCAGCCTCCGCCAGCGGCGGCTCTCCTTCGTCAGGCTGGACGAGAGTCACCTCGCCATCCCCGAGCCGGACGGCGACCCCCTGATCGACCGCCTCTACATGCTGATCGACCGCCTCGACGACGACGAACGCCAGCTGATGTTCCTCTATCTCGACAAGCTCCCTCTCGCCGAGATCGCCCACAGGCTGAAGATCAGCGACAACGCGGTCAGACAACGTTTGAAACGAATCAAGATAAAACTTAGGAGAATGAACAATGAAGAAGAATGACCCATCCTTGACAGCCGAATTAGACGCCCTGCGCGAGGCCTGGCTGCGCCGGGAGGCCCGTTGTGTCGTGCCGCCGCCGCCCTCCTTTGCCGACATCGAACGTCGCGCCCAGCAGATCATGCACGCCCGTCGGCAGGAGCGACGCCGCCAACGCCGGCAGTATGCCCTGGCGGCCTGCACCCTTGCCGCCATCGCCACCATCAGCTTCCAGCTCTCGCAGTGGCAGGCCCCCGACGTGGCGTTGTGCGTCTCCGTCCCGGGCTTCCAACAAGCCTCTTTATTGACCGCCACCCAACTTGTCGCCCAGCTATGAACAGCCGTCGTCGCATATTCTGGTGGGTGTTCCTGCCGCTCTGCCTGCTGGCCGCCGTGGTGCCGGCCGCCATCACCTACTGGCGGCACACGGTGCCGCTGAGCGAGTGCAGCGAGGT
>CAMNIH010000064.1 GCA_946540365.1 uncultured Bacteroidales bacterium | reverse complement strand
GTGATCACTGAAGAACGACTGAAGAACGACTGAAGAACGACTGAAGAAAAGGTATAGTTGATAGGGTGTTATCCACTCGGCACCCTTTCCCTTCCGTTTGCAAATATACACACTTTTTTCGACATGGCAAAATTTATTTTGCACCCACCCGCCCCGCAAGGGGCAATAAAGGGCATTTTTTGCCGTTTTACGGGCCGAACAACCAACCGACCATCCGGAGCCACACCATGAAGCCGCTGCTGATCCACACACGCCATTTCCCGCCGGGCGACTACCGCGCCATCACGCTGTTCCCCTGCGTGCTGTACAAAGGCCCTGCGCTGACCGCCCGCGAGGTGCGCCACGAAGCGGTCCACCTGTGGCAGCAGGCAGCGCTGCTGGTGGTTCTGTTCTACGTATTATACCTGTTTTTCTGGCTCTTAGGCCTCGTCCGCTACCGCAGTTGGTACCGTGCCTACCGCGCCATCCCCTTCGAACGCTCCGCCTACCGCCTCGAGGCCTCCCCCACCCTGCCCTGGCACACCCAGGCCTTCGACTGGCTCCACTGCCTGTAATAGCATCCCGAACCGACACATCCAAACGAAGTTTTGACGGTTTAAACCACAGCGTCACGTTGTGGCACACCGCTTTGCTATTTTTGCAGCCGAAAAAATAATCATAAAATGCAAGAACAAAAAGACAATATCAGCCAGCTGCGCAAGCGGCTACAGGATTGCGAGGATTATATCCTGCGTATTGCCAAGCCCTTCGAGGGCTATTGGGACAAGGCGACAGAGGAGGTAATTGACGACCATCTCGGCACCCGGCAGTGGATCCTCAATGAGATGTTTGCAAAGCACGCCACCGAGGCCGAGGTGCAGCGCTTTGAGGTTGTCAACGAGCGGCTTCTGGCACTGACCAGGCAGTTGAACGAGCGCCACCGCATGTTGCAGGATCAGATGTCTGCAATCCTCACCCTCGAGGGTGAGCCCTTCGAGCTGGAAACCACCCTCTTCTACAGCCACAACGATGACAATCCGCAGCTCTTCGAGATGGAAGAGGACGCCTTCTATGGCTCGCATTGGAACGAGATGCTGTGGGTCATTTGCCAGAACTCGCGAATGGATGATATCGGCTGGTGCTGCGGCGACCACATCTGTGACCTCGACGACGGCCAGACCTGGGCCGAAGGCCCCCTCCGTATACCCCAACTCAACCACCTCTGCATCTGCTACGCCGTCCACGCCCTCTGCACCCACATGCACTACTCCATCCCCGACCTCCTCCGCATGACCACCTACGCCTTCAACTACCAGATAAACACAAACGTCGACCACGTGCCGCTTGAAGGATAAAAAGCATCTATTTCAGAAAAAATTCGTATCTTTGCACCCAAATTATGCTGAAATACATCGCCGATAAAGACCATTATACAGAAGTCCTCTCGAGGTGCGAGAAGGTCATGCACGATTTGTGGATTGGTACAGCTGACCTGAAGGACTTGTATGTGGAGGGAGGTCGGAATGTGGTGCCCTTCCTCTCGGTGCTCGACAAGCTGCTCAAGCGCGGTGTCGACATTCGTCTGCTGCACGCCAAAGAGCCAGGTGAGAATTTCCGCGAGGACTTCGACAAGTATCCGGGCTTGTGGAGCCGCTTGGAGCGGAGACTCTGCCCAAGGGTGCATTTCAAGATAATGATTTTCGACTGCTCGGTGGCCTACATCGGCTCCGCCAACCTCACGGGTGCCGGCATAGGCATGAAAGGCGACAACAACCGCAACTTCGAGGCCGGCATCCTCACCGACGAGACATCGCTGGTGGATGCCGCCGCCGACCACCTCGACAGCGTCTGGCAAGGAACCCACTGTGCCAAATGCAAGCGGAAAGACTTCTGTGGGGATAGGATTGGATAAAAACATTTTACAAAACAGATAAGATATGAAAGGAGAAAGATTTCTTTATTGTTATAAGATGACTCATGATACTGGATTTGCCCCAAATCCATTTCAGGGTGTATTGACTTTGGCTACGTGCAAACCCACAATTCGAAGGTGTGCAGAAATAGGTTATTGGATTTCTGGATGGACTTCTAATAAGGTTCAAGGGAAAAAACAGAAGTACACTTTTAGTGATTATGGCCAAAAACTAATCTATCTGGCTAAAGTAAGTGATAAAATGCTCATTAAGGATTATTGGGAAAAATATCCAGAGAAGCGACCCTCGCCCAATGATTGGGTTAACGATTTTGGTGATAACATTTACGAACCCCTTGGCGGTGATGATTTCCACCAGCACAATAATGGCGGAGGACACAATTCCACTAATATAAAACGGGACTTAAGTGGAAAGTATGTTTTGATTTGCAATGAGTTCTACTACTTTGGTGTGGAGAATGCAATCCATATCAATGTAGAGAAAGGATTTGTCGTGCATCGATTAAAGAAACTCTCATTAGAAGACAATAGAGCAAAGAAGATTATTGATCAAGTCATTAACAACTACAAACCCGGAATAGTTTACCCTTTATCATGAAAATCATATTAAGCAGAAAAGGCTTTGATTCTTCGAATGGAAAGCAGCCTAACCCAATTTTGCCAGATGGGACACTTTTGTCTTTGCCAATTCCAGACAAAGATGGTAACAATACATTTGATTCTTTATTATGGGATGGCGTGAGTTATTATGACATTATCAGTTCATTGAAACCCAAAACAAAACTACAGCCAAAAGATTATTGCCACTTAGATCCCGATTTAAGAAAAGAATTAAAGGACAGACTTCCGGGTTGGACGCCAGCCTTTGGACAAGCCGGTAGTGCATTAACTCATTTGCGAAATCATGGAGTCACTGAAGGGGATTTGTTTCTGTTTTATGGCTGGTTTAAAGAAACGGAAGTAATTAATGGAAAGTTAGCATACAAGAAGGGAGCAAGAGACTTACATGTGATTTATGCCTATATGCAAATTGGGGAGATTGTCGAGCAAATGGACAAAGCCCCGGAGTGGTTGAAAGATCATCCCCATATTGGTGACCAAAAAGTAAGGAATGATAAAAAAAATGCAATATTCTTGCCGACTGAATGGTTGTCTTTTATGGATAACATTAAAGGATGCGATGTACTTACCTATCGAGAGGATAGAATATTGACCAAAGAAGGAATGACGAGGCGCTGTTGGGACTTGCCTGCTTTCTTTAGGGATGTAGACATCAGCAACAATCCCAATTCCTGGAAGGATGATTATTTCCTTTCTGCTGCCATAGGGCAAGAGTTCGTTATTGATGCCACTCAAGAAATAATGAACTGGGTAAGAAAAATCATTTTGTGATTTTATCTTTTTTGTAAAAAAGCAGGAGTGTCATGATGTGGCACTCCTGTTTTTTATTTTTGCAGTCGAAAAGTAAACAAAAAAGATTGAAATATGAGAAAATTCTTTAAACCTTACGACTGCGATTTGCGTGAATATGAGGCTCGACTGGCTTCGTCGCGCGAGATTTGGGACGACTGTTCACATGAGTGGTCCTATAGTACACTGGATGGAAAACTTATAATACTCGCCGGATTTGTGCAGAAAGGCGGTAACTTGATACGTGCCATAGAACGCTACGCCGAGGGCCGAAGCGAGATATACCGTAGGCGTATCCACTGGGTTATCTTCACCTACATCTGGCGGATGATAATGGGTGATGAACCGTTGAAACGTCCTATGTGTGATAGAATCAAGTGCTTGGATAACGACGAACTGATTCGTCTCTTGTCGGAGGAATTGAAAAAGTGTGTAAAAATGACATGTAAATCTGGATTCGATTATAAAGGACAGCATTATATTGAAAATTATTGGATTGTGTCGGACGAATACAAATACAATGACACCATCCTCGACACCATCGAGCGCGAACACTGGCGGGCGTTTCCCGACGAGGATTTCTCGTACTACCTCAACAAATGCAAACGCTGGGAACAGAAGTCGTGCTTCTTCTAGTTGTATGTTTATGGGTTCTTTGTATAAAATAGCATGCCCTTATTGCAACAATAAGTTTGAATGGCGTGATGGCTCTGGAAAAGAGGTTGATGTATTGCATTGCGACAAATGTGGTAAAGAATTATGGACAACAGAACGTTATCTTGAGTACAAAAACGTCAAATGTTCATGTGGAGGTTATTTTGACAAAGAAGTCCCTATAATCTGCCTTTCTTGTGGCTGTGAAGTCAATAATCCAAGGAGGGCTATTATTGATGCAACAACTTGGATTTAGTGTCTGTTCATCCTTCCCGTCTTCCTCTTTTGGGAGTGACAAAATGACCATTGCTGTGCAATAAAATGGCATAAATGGCGTTATTGCATGCATGGAGAATATCAACGACAAGATAATCATCTATCAGACCGACGACGGGCAAACTGCTATCGATGTGCGGTTGGAGAACGAGACGGTATGGCTGAATACCCGTCAAATGGCAATGCTATTTGACAGGGAGGAATCCAATATTCGCCGACATGTGGCCAATGTGTTTAAAGAAGGTGAGTTGGATCGAGAGAATAACGTGCATTTTTTACACGTTAATGGTGTAAAGAAGCCTGTACCATACTACACGCTCGATGTCATCATCTCGGTTGGCTACCGTGTGAAGAGCCAGCGTGGTACGCAGTTCCGCATCTGGGCCAACCGTGTGCTGAAAGAATATCTCGTCAAGGGCTATGCCGTCAACGAGCGCATCCACAAGGAGCAGATTGGCGAGCTGCGGCAGCTGGTGGTGAACCTTATCAACAAGAACAACCTATGAACGTACTGAAGAAATATACCTGGCTGGTGGGAACGCTGATGCGGGCGGGCGACAAGGGCCTGACGCTGGAACAGATCGCAGACCGCTGGAACGCCACGGACGAGCTGCATGAAGAGGGCGCTTTCGCACGGCGCAGTTTCCACCGCCACCGTAGCGAGATTCTCGACCTTTTCGGCATCGAGATCGTGTGTTACATGGACGGAGGGCAGTACCGCTACCGTCTGGCCGACGACGGCGGCAGGGAGTACTTCCGCCAGTGGATGATGGATTCCATCGCGGTGCATCATGTCGTGGCCGACAGCCGCGAGGCGGCACAATACATCATGGTGGAAGCCACGGACAGCCGAATGCTTCCGGCGCTCTTGGAGGCGTTGAAGGAGCAGCGCACGCTGAAATTCACGTATGCGCCCTACTGGAGCGAAGCGCCCTATGACTACAGCGGCGTGCAGCCCTATGCCCTCAGGATGTTCGAACGGCGGTGGTACCTCATCGCCCGCCGCGACGGCGACTACCGCATCTTCGCCCTCGACCGCATGACGAAAGTGGAACTGCAGGAAGAAACTTACAAGCGCGACCCGAAGTTCGACCTGAAGGAGATGTTCGACGGTGCCTACGGCATCATCGTAGACGACATGCCCGTAGAGTCCATCCGCTTGAAAGTGAACGCCTACCAGGCCAACTACCTGCGCTCGCTACCCCTGCACAGCAGCCAGCACGAACTGAAACGCACCGAGGAGTATTCCATTTTCTCTCTGCGTGTGCGCCCCACATACGATTTCAAACAGAAACTCCTCTCCCTCGGAAGCACCGTCGAGGTGCTCCAACCCGAAAGCCTTCGAGCCGACATGCGTGGCGAGATAGAGGAGATGATGAATAGATACCGAGACGACGATGAATGATTTTGCAGCCATAGACTTCGAGACGGCCAACGGCGAGCGCAGCAGCGTGTGCAGCGTGGGTGTGGTGGTGGTGCGCGGCGGCGTGGTGGCGGACACCTTCTACAGCCTCATCCAGCCGGAGCCGAACTACTACTCCTGGTTCTGCCAGCGCGTACACGGCCTCGGCCACGAGGATACCGACACGGCCGAGGTGTTCCCGACTGTGTGGCACAAAATAGAACCCCTCATCGAAGGGTTGCCGCTGGTGGCGCACAACGCGATGTTCGACGAGGGGTGTCTGCGTGCGGTGATGCAGGTCTACAGGATGGACTGGCCGGGATATGTGTTCTACGACACGCTGCGGGCCTCGCGCCGCAAGCTCCGCGACCTGCCCAACCACCAGCTGCACACCGTCAGCGCAGCCTGCGGCTACAGCCTGGAGAACCACCACCATGCCCTGGCCGATGCCGAAGCATGTGCGGCAATAGCCATGAAGCTGCTGTAAATCACACTAATACATATTCAATTGTAGCCCAGCCATAAAGGTACGTCCCGGCTGCGGCACGCCGCCATGGTCGCGCCAAGCGGCATCGAACAGGTTGTGCCCCTCGACGTAGAGGGTCGCCGGCCCGAGGTCGCGCGCCACCCGTGCGTCGAACAGCAGCACCCCGCCGTAGGGGGTCGCCACGCCGTCGGCGGCGACATATTGGCCTTCGCGCATGCGATACGACGACGACAGGCAGATCCGGAAGCCGGCCACCGGCACCTCGACACCGGCATGCAGGCAGTGGCGCAGGTAGTCGAGCGCCGACCCTGATATCCACTCGCCGGCGTCCTGCGTGATGTGGCAGAACGAATAGCCCACCCTTATCGCGGCCCACGGGGCGCTGAAGGCCACCTGGGCGTCGGCACCGAGGGCGTCGACGGCGGTGTGGTTCATCGAATACCACATCTCGGTCGTGGCGGGGCGCACCCAGTCGATGATCTGGCGGCCGGCACGATAGTAGGCGACCAGCAGGGTCCGCAGCGACGCGGAGTCGCCGAGCTGCCAGCGGCGGCTTTCGGCCTTGCACTCGATGGTGGTGCTGTGCTCCGGCCCCAGGTCGGGGTTGGCCGTCTGGTTGGCGCCGTGGTAGTAGAGGTCGGTGAAGGTGGGCAGACGGTGGGTGCGCGAGGCCGAGAGGTGGAGCAGCAGGTGGGTGAAGCTGTAGCTCAGGTCGGCCGCCAGCCCATAGTCGGGGCCGAAATGGGTGTTGTAGGCCCCCAGGGCGGTGGCCTCGAGGCCGAAGCGGTCGCGACGCAGGCGATAGCCGGCGAAGACGGTGGCCGAACTGCGGCGGGCCGAATGGGTGTACGGGGCCTCCAGGCTGCTGTCGGCCAGGCCCAGCACATTGCTGAGGATGCCCTCGCGACGCACATCGGCACCGGCCACCAGCTGTCCCGGCCCGAGGGGCCGCACGGCCTGCAGATTCAGGCCCGCGATGGAGGAGAGGTGATGATTGTGCCCGCCGTACCACGACGGCACCGAGTCGACCCATCCGTCGCGGAAGAGTTCGAAGCGGTCGCCGTGCAGACGGCCGTACGCCAGCAGGCGGATCTGCCACCGGCCCAGCCGGAAGCTGTTGGCCGCCGAGGCGACGAGGGTGCGCGTGGCCTCGTACTGGTCGGGGTAGGTGGTGCTGTAGAAGCCGGCGCTGCCGAAGTCCTTGGTCTGTCCGCCCAGCTGCAGATGCCAGTCGCTGCGGTCGCCATGGCGTATGGCCTGCAGCAGGAGGCTCGCATGACGGTAGTCGGTGTTGTGGCGATAGCCGTCGCTGCGGTGGTAGGCCGCGGCGGCGGTCAGGGTCCACCGGTCGCAGGTCTTGGTGCCGAGCACCGAGGCATTGAGGGTCCCGTGGCTCCCGCCGCTGAGGTCGGCCAGCAGCCGGTCGCGGTACTGGTCGCTGACGACGATATTCACCGCCCCGCAGAATGCCGCGATGCCGCGCGCCAGACACTGCGCCGGCGAAAGCAACTCGATACGCTCCACCATCGTCAGGTCGATGGGGATGTCGAGGGTGTGGTGGCCGGTCTGGGCGTCGCTGAGGTTGACCCCGTTGAGCAGCAGGAGCGTCTGGTCGAAGGTGCCGCCGCGCATCGAGAGGTCGCCCTGCACGTCGCCTCCGCCACGCACACGCAGATCCACCCCGGGCAGCTGCGCCACGAGGTCGGCGATGGAATGAATTGTGGATTGTTGGAAATCGGCGGCGGTGAATACCGCCACGGGCTCAGCCGTGGAGCCCAGGCTGTCGGTGGCGACACTGACCGTCACCTCCGGCAGGGTGCGTGTCTCGCGGTCGTCGGTCTGCGCCATCGAGGCCCCCTCGACGAGGATAATCCCCACGGCCAGGACGGCACACTTGGCGAGGCTGCTGTCGGCGACGCGGACGGCGAGCCGCCCGATGGTCACCTCGCGGTGCATCGAACGGAACGCAGCCCACCCGGCCCGGCAGAAGCGACGGAAGCGGAACGCACGCGTTGGTTGTTGGTGTTGTTTGTACATTGTGATTTGTTGTTATTGATTAAACGAGGCACAGTCATTGTGCCCCTTGGTAATGATCCCGAATGCGGTCGAGCACCTCGAAGGTGGCCTCGGCCGTGGGGGTAGCTACAAGGGCCAGACGGAAGGGCTTGAAATTGTACAGGCCACGGAAATAGTTGCCGTAGTGTTTCCGCATCTCGAAGATGGCGGTGCGCTCCCCCTTGAAGTCGATGGCCATCTGCAGATGGCGCCGACAGACCTCGACGCGTTCGGCCACCGCGACCTCGCGCTCCTGTTCCCCGTGAAACAATCGGGCGCATTGCTCGAATATCCAGGGGTTTCCGATGGCCGCACGCCCGATAAGGATGCCGTCGACACCGTAACACCTCTTACTTTCAACGGCTTGAGCCGCCGTGGTGATGTCGCCGTTGCCGAAGATAGGGATGTGCATCCTGGGGTTGCTCTTCACCTCGGCGATAGGCCGCCAGTCGGCCTGGCCGCTATACATCTGGCTTTTAGTGCGTCCGTGAATGCTCAGGGCGGCGATGCCGCAATCCTGGAGCGCCTCGGCGAAGTCTGTAACCATCATAGAATCCGCACTGTAGGCCAATCTCGTCTTCACCGTCACCGGCAAATGGGACTTTTTGACGATACTTGCGGTGATTCTAAGCATCTTAGGGACGTCCTGAAGGATGCCGGAGCCCGCGCCGCGACCCGCCACCTTGCGCACCGGGCAGCCCCAGTTGATGTCGATGAAATCGGGCTCGGCCTGCTCCACCACCTCGAGGCAACGGAGCAACTCATCCTCGTCGGCACCGAAAATCTGGATGCCCAGCGGACGCTGCTCCGGGGTGAAACGCATCTTGCGGAGGCTCTTCTCGGCGTCACGATTGAGGGCTTCGGAGGCGATAAACTCGGTGACGAGCAGGTCGGCGCCGAACTCCTTGCAGAGCTGGCGGAAGGGCAGATCGGTGATGTCGTCCATCGGCGAGAGGCCCACGATGCATTCTTTGTCGGGCAGTGCGAGTTTCATAGCGTAAGTGGCGTAGTATAAACGGAATTGGACATCTGTTCCATGTGAAACCTAACGGGCGAAGGCTATCATCAGCACCGACACATCGGCCGGCGAGACGCCGCTGATACGCGAGGCCTGCCCCAAGGTCGAAGGATGGTAGCGGTTGAGCTTCTCACGGCATTCGTAACTGAGCGCCGGCAGCTGGAAGTAGTCGTAGTCGGTCGGAAGCGGGACGTCCTCGAACTTGAGGATGCGGCTGGCTACCTCCTGCTCTTTCTCTATGTAGCGGCGATACTTGATGGCCGTCTCCACCTCCTGCACCACATCGGGCGGAAGCGTGGCCATCGCCTCGGCCACCGTCGGCGCCAACTGTGCCAGCTGCAGCAGCGTGAGCTCGGGGCGCAGGAGAAGCGTGGCCAGCGGCACCCGCTGGTTGAGCGGGGCCGACCCCTGGGCGGCGAGCCATTCGTTGGCCTCGGAGGGGAGCACCGGCGTGGCCTGCACCAGCGCGGCGAGGTCGGCCTGCTGGCGCTGCTTGGCCTCCACACGGCGCATGCGGCCGTCGTCGGCCAGGCCGATGGCATGGGCGAGGGGCGTGAGGCGCTGATCGGCGTTGTCCTGCCGGAGCAGGATGCGGTACTCAGCC
>CAMNIH010000063.1 GCA_946540365.1 uncultured Bacteroidales bacterium | reverse complement strand
AGTAGCGGGCGAAGTTGTTGTCCTTGGCCAGCGAGATGATGGCGGGGTTGTCGCTCAGGAAGGTCATCACGGCGCCCAGGGCCGCCACGCCCGGCAGGTTATAGAGCGGCTTCATCAGGGGGCGCAGGATGTTCTCCATCAGGCGCACCACGCCGAACTCGGTGAGCAGCTTCGAGATGGCACCCATCAGCACGCAGATGGCCATGATGTAGAACACCGTCTCGAGCAGCAGGTGGTAGGCTGTCTGCATGAAGGTGTTGAGCATGTTGGGCAGCGTCATCCGGTAGGCCAGGAAGCCGAAGAAGGCGAAGAAGCACACCAGGAAGATCAGCGCCTCGAGGCTGCGGCTGGTGGTGAACTTCAGGCGGCGCGGCTTGCCGTTGTGCTTGTGGGGATCGGTCTCATGGTGACGGAACACCTGAAACGGGTCGATCACCGACAGCATGCTGTTCAGCAGGTTGCGGTGATTATTGCTGTTGTTGTTACCATTCTCGCTCATAATCCTGAATAGTTGTTGGGTTGGTTATACGCTTACTTCTTGAACAACCGGTAGAAGTCCATCGTCCAGGTGGCGCCGATGTTGAAGTTCCAGGTCTCGTCGGTCACCTCCTGGCCGGTGACGATGTTGGTGTAGCTGTCCGTCATGCGGCAGCCGTAGATGTGCAGGCGCACGTTCTTCTGCTCGGTGGGGTAGTACTCGAAGCCCAGTCCGTAGCGTGCCGTGGCGTGGCCGGCGGCCAGCTGGTGGTCCATCGACACCGACGAGGCCAGCGTCACATCCGACTTGTTCTGCTCGTACATCCCCTTGACAAAGATGTTGAACCGGTCGGTGAAGTAGTAGTTGGCGCAGCTCACGAAGCCGAAGTTCTTGCCCCAGTCGTCGAACGACAGGGCATGGTGGATGAAGTCGAAGTAGAGGTCCCACTTGTCGTAGACCATCTTGTTGCCGATCATGATCATATTCAGGAAGTGGCCCCATTTGTACTCCACCATGCTGGTGCTCCAGAGGGTGTGCCAGTGGCCCATGTTGCCGGCCCAGTAGAGGTTGTAGGCCACCAGGCCCGCGTCGTAGTTCAGTCCGCCGTAGTTGATGTAGGGCGAGTTGCTCACCTGCGCCATCAGCGTGTGGTTGCCGTCGTCGCTGATATAGGCGGCGCTGGCGGCCAGCTGGAAGCAGTAGATGTTGCGCCACAGGTTGGTCGGGAAGTAGACGTCGATCGGCGAGGCGTCGTACTCGAATCCGCCCAGCGCCATGGCATCCTTACCGAAACGCAGGCGCCAGTTGGCGGTGGGCTTGTAGTCGAGGTAGAGGAAGTCCGTGTTGTCGAAGAAGGTCACCGTGCCGGGGTCGGCCACGATGCGCTGCTTGAAGTAGTAGCTGAAGCCTCCGCCCAGGTCGCCGCCCAGCATGAGGTTGAAGTACTTGCCGTGGAAACCCAGGTTGGGTGTGGTGTCGGTGGTGGTGTATTCGCCGTCGGCGCGCACCTCCAGTTTGAAGCGGCTGAAGGCATCGGTCCACGAGCCTTGGCCCTGAACCGAGGTGTTTGAGAGCAGCATCAGCGCCGCTGTCAGGGATAGTAGTAGTCTTGTTTTCACTATTTTATAATTGTTATACATTATCTTTACGGGAGGCAAAGATACGAAATAATTTCCATATTGTCATTCAAAGTCCATCATCTCTGCATCAACCAGGCATCAACCAGGCATCATATAGGCATCAACCAGGCATTTTAGCGGACAAGATGGCTGGAAGGTGGTGGAGCGGTGCTACTTGAGCAGTATCACACTCCCCACCTCGGTGCGCCAGGTGTCGGGGTAGTCGATGGCGCGATAGTGCAGTTTCCACACGTAGCTGCCCTGCGGGCAGAAGCGTCCGTTGCGGTCGCGCCCGTCCCAGCCGGCGGAGTAGTCGGTGGTGCGGTAGACCAGCAGGCCCTCGCGGTTATAAATCAGCAGCTCGCCTTCGACCACACCACGGGTGACAAGGCGGAACACCTTGTTGGTCTCCTGTTGCGGGGTGAAGATGTTGGGGCTGGTGATGAATATCTTCTGCAGCGGTACGACGTGTAGCGCGGTGTCGGCACACTGGCCGTTGTACACGGCCAGCTCCACCACCACGCTGTCCACATCGGCCATGGGCACCGCCCAGTGCAGGTGGGCCGAGGGCTCGATCTGCGGCGCGCCGTCCACGATCCATTGGCGGCTCCACACCTGCGCCGTGTCGGGCCGCAGGCTGCTGGGACTGACGCGCGTCAGGTCGTAGGCGTCGAAGCTCAGGTTGTCGAAGCTCATCGCCTCGGGGGTCACCTTCATCTCGGCCTCGGGGATCACGATGGGTTTCAGCCTCACGCTGTCGCTCACCGGACAGAGCGGCGCCTCGTGGTAGTCGGCATAGAGGTAGTAGGTGGTCGTGCTTCCCTGTGGCGCCACCACCACGTCGTGCTCCATGGCGCTGTCGGCCAGTTGCGGGTCGTCGGGGTAGGAGCTCCAGCGCATGTACACCTCGCCGTCGTGGTCGCCCTCGGCCTCGCCGTGCAGCAGGTAGCGTTCGCGCCGGCAGTCGATGGTGTAGGCGATCCGCGTGGCTATCCTCCCCATCCGTGTGAGGTCGATCGCCAGCACCGAGTCGCAGCCCCACGCGGTCTGCAGCGTGTCGGTCAGCCGCATGTCATCCGTGCGGCGCTCCTCGTCGGCCGTCGCCGCCGCCACCTGCTGTCCGCGCCAGGTGTAGGGTTGGTTCCAGCAGAAGGTGTCCACGGCCACCTCGAAGGTGGCGTAGTGCATCGTCAGCTCCAGGCTGACCACCGAGTCGCAGCCCGCCGCTGTCTGCAGCGTGTCCACGGGTCCCGTGGACAGTTCGCTGCCCAGCGGGCCCACCGTCGCCGTGGTGTCTCTCAGGTAGCGCCGCCCGTCGATCCAGGTCAGCGAGTCGCAGCCCGCTTGCCGGTCGACGCTGTAGACCGTCGGGTGGATGGTCAGGTCGAGGTGCAGCACCGAGTCGCAGCCCGCCGCTCCGGTCAGCCGCAGGGTGGGCTGCTGGGTACTCTGGCGGTAGGTGTTGCCGTCCTGCCAGACGAGGCTGTCGCAGGCGACAATGGGCAGCGTGGTCGCGGCCGTGTCCACCGCCACCAGCTGCATCACCACCAGTGAATCCAGTCCGCCCCGGCCCACAAGACGCACCGAGTCGGTCAGCAACATCCGGTCTGTCTGGCGCACCCCGTTGCTGCGTCGGGTGCCGTCGCTCGCGTAGGTGCCGTCGGCGGCAAAGGTGATGCCGTTCCACACCACCGGCAGGGCGTTCTCGCACACCGTGCTGTCGTCGGGCGTGCGCGGCAGCACCTTCAGCCGCAGCGTCCGCAGCGAGTCGCATCCCGCCGTGCTGGTCAGCAGGGTGTCGAAGTCGGTGTCTGTCGTGAACAGCCGTCCCTCGAAGGGGTAGCGGTCGCCGTCGAACACCGTGTCCTCGACCGTCACCGCCTGCGCCGCGTGTACCGTCAGGTGCAGCGTGCGCAGCGAGTCGCATCCCGCGTCTGTCTGATAGGTTATTGTGTATGATCCCGTGCTGTCGTAGGTGCCGCCCTCCCACTGCATGTTCTGTTGAATCCAGCTTCCGCCGTCCCACTCGGAGTCGCAGATCGTGTCGGCATAGTGCAGGTCGTAGGCCGGCAGCACCGTCAGCTGCAGTGTGCGCACCGAGTCGCATCCCACCGTCGTGCTGAGGCTGTCCACCACCACCGTGTCGTGTGGCGCGCCACCCTCGTCTGGGCGGCTCCAGGGCGCCAGCACCTGGCGCAGGGGGCTCCCCCAGCTGTAGCCAGCCTGGTTGCACACCGTGTCGTACTCGGTGGCGCTGTAGGTCGGGTGGATGGTCAGGTGCAGCGTCGACAGCGAGTCGCACCCGTAGCGGCTCGACAGGCTGTCCGTGTGCAACGTGCTTCCCGCCTCGCCTGTAAACAGGCTGTCGCCGAAGGCGTAGCTGCCCCCCATGCATATATCCGCCATCGTGTGGATGTCGTAGAGGGGGTGTACCGTCAGCTGCAGCGTCACCGTGCTGTCCGCCCCCCATCGGTTGGCCAGCACCACCGACCGTTGCAGCGTCGTGTCGCCGCTGCTGCTCGCCGCTCCGATGGTCACACCGTTCCATGTCGTCGGCAGGGCGCTGGCGCACAGGGTGTCGTAGAGGGTGCTGTCCACGTTGCGGTGTACCGTCAGCGTGTAGCTCACCACCGAGTCGCACCCCGCCGCGTTCACCAGGGTCACGGTCGCCCCCGTGGTGTCGCTGGCGAAGCTGATGCCTCCGTAGCTGTGCGGCAGCGCGTTTTCCACCACCGTGTCAAGGGTGCTGCCGCTCGTCGAGTGGCGCACGGTCAGGTGCAGCGTCAGCAGCGAGTCGCAGCTCGCCGCGTTCCGCAGCAGGCGCGTGGCCGTGGTAGTCTCCGTGTAGGTGGTGCCGTACCACGTGAAGCTGTCGCATTCGCTCGCCGTCGTGTCGCCCGTCGTCGTGCTCCTCACCGCCAGTTGCAGCGTCCGCACCGAGTCGCAGCCCGCCAGCGTTACAAGGCGTTGCGTGTATACGCCGGCCGTGGTGCAGATTGTGTCGCCGAACTGGTAGTTTTGGTTGTCGCAGATGCTGCTCACCACTGTGTCGTAGTACACCGGCATCACCTCCAGCGACATCCTCACCACACTGTCCGCTCCGCCTGCGGTTCTCAGCGTGTCTATCTGTGTCCCCGCCGTGGTGAAGGTATGCCCGTTCCATGTGATCGGCAGCTCGCTGGCGCAGACCGTGTCGCGCAGCGTCGTGTCGGCGTTCCAGTGTACCGTCAGCGAGTAGTGGACCACCGAGTCGCAGCCCGCCGCCGAGAGCAGTGTCACCTCGGCACCCGTCGTGTCTCCCGTCAGCGTCAGTCCGCCCCAGCTGTGCGGCAGGTCGTTCTGCGTCACGTATTCGTGTACCGTGTCGCGCTGCGTCGCCGTCACGCTCAGCACCATCGCCACCACGCTGTCCGCTCCGCTCGCGGCCTGCAGTGTGTCGTGCTGGATCCCCGCCGCGTCGAAGGTCAGCCCGTGCCACTCGTAGGGCAGCGCGCTCTCGCACACCGTGTCTCTCAGTGTCGTGTCCATGTTCGCGAAGACCATGAGGCTCAGCGTCACCACCGAGTCGCACCCCGCCGCACCCCTCAGCGTCAGCGTGCTGTCCCCCTCAGCGTCGAAGGCGATCCCCTCCCAGAGGTAGGGCAGCTCGTTCTCCACCACCGTGTCCCTCAGGGTTGTGTATGTCGTCGCTACCGCCGTCAGGTGCAGGTGCGTCAGGCTGTCGCAGCCGTAGACCGCTGTCGCCTGCTGCATTTCGTAGCGACCTGTATCGGCCAGCACTGTGTCGCCGAAGGCGTACGTCCCGCCCTCGCATAGCGCACCCTCCTCCTGCAGGTCGTAGACCGGATGCACTGCCACGCTGTGCGTCAGCCTGTGCTCGCAGCCCAGCGAATCCCGCACCGTCAGCCTGTAGGTCGTGTCCTCCGCTGGGCTCACCGCCAGCATCCACGCACCCTCCTCCTGCGTCGGCAGCCATCCCGCCGCCGCCCAGCTGCTGTCCGCAGCGTGCGTCAGCCGCAGCGTGTCCGCCGTACCACCGGCGCAGCGGTCTGTCGCACCCGCCAGCGTCGGCGTTGCCGTCGGGGGCAGCGTCAGCGTAATCTCGTGCTGGGCCGTGTCTTGGCACCCGCCGCCCGCAATCGACGCCACCAGCGTCAGCGTGTAGGTGCCCGCCGAGTCGTAGACCACCGTGCCGGGATTCTGCACCGTCGAGCCTGTCCCGTTGCCGAAGTCCCACGTCACGCTCTCCACTCCCTCGCCCGTGCCGATCGGCGTGGTGCCGTCCATCGAAATCGTGCTGCGGTTCGTCAGGTCGACGTAGAAGCGGCAGTCCTCGATCCTGATGGCCGTGTCCAGCAGCGCCAGCGGGAACCGCGTCCCAGCAAAGGCGCTCATCGTGAAGTTGCATCCCGGATTGTCCACGAAGGCCAGTCGGCAGTAGTAGGTGATGTCGTTGTCCGTCGGCACCACGATCGTCCGATCCGTGCTGAAAACCGTCGTGTCCTGGTTGCTGTACCAGTTGTAGCTGAAGCCCGTCGGCGCCGAGAAGCTGTTCTCGGCTACCTCCCCGCAGTGCGACGTCACCAGCGCCTTCGTCATGCAGCTCAGCGTGAAGTAGGCATAGCCGTAGTGGTCGCCGTTCTGGCAGTCGTAGACCGTCAGACGCACCCGCACCGTCTGTCCGTGGTAGCGGCCCACGTCCACACCCACCGTCGTCCAGTCCTTCCACAGCACGTAGCTCTCCGGCACCAGATGCCACCCCAGCGCCTGGTTCGCGATGAAGTCAGCCGCCGAACAGGTGTCCAGCAGCACCCCCGCCGTGTCCAGCAGCTCCATCTTGAAGCGTGGCTGAGCACTGCTTGGATGGTCATTGTCCTGAAGCACGGCGGCATATTTCAGCAGCAGCAGGTCGAACTGCGTTGTGTCGATGGCAAGCGAGTAGGTGACGGCCTCGGCCTCGGCCCCCGTGCCCCAGTTGCCCAGCCGCACGCTCGCCTGGCTGCCCTCCGGCACCGTCCGCAGCAGGTTGCCCGTCCGCGGGTCGAGTTCGGAGGGGTCGAAGTGGACAGAGTGACGGCTGTTGATGCTCGCCGAGCCGTAGTCGACAGTGCCCGTATACTGATAGGGGTTGGAATAGCTGCCGTAGAAGCAGGTAGTATAGTCGGCCGTAAGGTTGGTGGGGTCGATGCAGCCCGTGCCACCCGAGGGGGTGAAGAGGGTGATGCTGTCGCTGTAGTTGGTGCTGCAGTAGCTGCTGCCGTCGTCGCATTGCGCGTCGAAGTAGAACTGGTAGTTTGTCAGATTGTCAAGACCGGTCAGCGTGTAGGGTGGGGCGGTCGTCACCGCCACCGACTGGCCTGTGCCTCGGGTGAAGCCTGTCGGCCCGTACTCGATCGTGATTTGCGGCTGACCCGTCTGCAGCCAGTCGAATATGACGTGGTCGGATTCCACCGCTTGCATCCGCATGTCCGTCGCGCCACAGGTGGTCACGTGGAGGTCGTCCACGTAGGCATGCGGATAGTAGTAATAGGTGGAAGAGTAGCGCAGGGCGATGAAGCGGCCGTCGGAGGGCGCCTGGGCGAAGCTGACGAGTATGCGGGTCCAGTCGTTCGTGCAGGTGCTGGCGCGCAGGGGCATGAAGGAGGAGGGGTCGGAGGGATCGCTCATGACGCCGACGGTGATGGTGGCGCGCGGGTCGCCCTTGAGCCAGTAGGAGAGGGTGACCTGCTGCAGGCTGTCGGCCTCCAGGTCGGGCAGTACGGCATAGATCTCGCGCTGGTTGTAGGACCAGAAGCCGAGGGCGGAGGTACCGCTATGGTGTTCGCTGGTAGTGGTCTCGATGTGGGCGTTGTTGTCCATGTTCAGCCGCTGCCAGTGGGTGGGCAGGGCGGCGTTGCCGTAGGAGTCGAAGGTCTCGCAGAGGGGCAGCTCGACCGGAGGAGCGAGGGTGGTGACGCTCTGCACGGGCAGGCAGGTGGGGGTGATGGTGTCGCAGCGGAAGTAGAAGTCGTAGGTGGTCTCGCCCGCGAGGGTGAGCAGGTGGGGTAGCTGTTCGACGTGGACGAAGGTGCCGGTGCCCTGCTCGAAGCCCTGGGGGCCGTACTCCACCCAGAAGCTGGTGGCGCTGGAGCGGTCGGCGTCGATGCGCACCTGGTTGTGGCTGTGCAGGATGGCGCTTGCATCGTTCGGTATGTCGCAGGTAAGGACCTCCAGTAGGTCAAGGTAGATGCTCTGCCAGCCGCTGGTGCTCCGCTGGCGGAAGGCGATGAAGCGTCCGTCGCCGGTGTAGTGTGCCAGCGAGGTGGTCAGCATCTCCCAAGTGTAGCTCGCGCTGTTGCGGAGGGTGTCGAGGGGGACAAAGGTGCCCATGTCGTCGGGGTTGGTCATCACGCCCACCTCGAGGAAGCAGTAGCTGTGGTTGTTCGAGTAAAGATGCAGCCGCAGGTACAGACTGCTGATGTCGTCCACCAGCAGGTCGGGCATGACGGCGGCGGCGTAGTTGGTCTGGTAGTTGTTGAAGCGCAGCGAGTAGTAGCCGGAAGCATCGTTGGAAATGTAGGGACGGTAGTTGTCGTTGTAGTCCGAGAAGCGGCGCCAGCCGACGGGGAAGGCGTTGTAGCCGGTGCCGAGGCCGGCGAACTCCTCGCAGTAGGGCACGCTGGTCAGCATGGAGGTGGTGATGCGGGCGGAGAGGGGGTAGCAGTCGGCTGCGGCCGAATCGCAACGGGCGTAGAAGTCGTAGGTGGTGTTCGGCTGGAGGTCGGTGATGAGGAAGGTGTCCGACGTGATGTGCAGCAATGTGTTGTGCGGGCTGAGGGTGTAGGAGGTGTTGTCGTCGTTGTAGAGGGTGTCGGTCTGGCCGGGCACGATGCCTTGGAGCCCGTATTCGATCCAGTAGTCGGCAGCATGGCGGGCGTCGACGACGGCGCGGACGGTGGTGCCGCCGGCCAGCGTGATGCCGGGCCGCGGACAGGTCTGGATGTAGAGGTCGTCGATGTACATCGACGCGCAGTTGCCGTTGGGGTTGACGAAGCAGAAGGCCACGAAGCGGCCGTTGCCGCGGTAGCGGTCGAGCGAGGTGTGCATGCTCCGCCAGTAGCCGCTGATGCCGGGGCGGAGGGTGTCGACGGCGATGAAGGAGCCGATGTCGGACTTGTCGGTCAGCACACCGACGATGAGGAAGAGGTTGGTGTTCTCGCTGTAGAGGTTGAAGTAGAGCTCGGCCTGTTGCACCGAGTCTATCTGCATGTCGGGCATGACGGCGTAGCAGCGGCTGCCGGATGAGCATCCGGTGTAGAACTGGATATGGCCGTTACTATTGCGGTAGGGGTAGTCGTTGCGGTGGGTGTTGTAGGCTGTCCAGCCTGGGGGCAAGGTGCCGTTGTCGTAGGCGCCGAAGCCGTCGCAGTAGGGCATGGGCAGCAGTATGCTGGTGGTGACGGTCTGCGGTTCGAAGCAGGTGGTGCCACCGCTGTCGGCGTGGTGGTAGACGTGGTAGGTGGTCAGGGGCTGGAGGCCGCTGACGGTGAGGGTGTCCGCCGTCATAAGTACCCAATGGTTGCTGTCGGCTCCGGGCTGGAGGGGGGCAGGACCGTATTCGATCCATAGGGGAGCGGGGTTGGAGGCAGGCTGCCGGGTGATGGTGAGGGTGGTGGCGGAGCTGAGGGTGACGTCGGGAGTGGGAATGGTGTTGATGTGCAGGTCGTCGATGAAAAGGCTGGTGCGCGAGGAGTAGGTGGTCAGGATGCGGAAGGCGAGGAAGCGCCCGTGCCCCTGATAGTTGCTGAGTGAGACGTGGCACGGGAAGTACTGTCCGTTTGCCGTGGTGCTCAGGGTGTCGATGGGGGTGAAGGTGGCGTAGTCGGTGCGGTCGTCCATGACGCCGACGATGAGACGGGTGAGGTCTGTGCGTTCGATGCGGAGCGAGAAGTAGAGCTCGAGATGGCGGAGGCTGTCGACGGCGAGGTCGGGCATGGCGATATACTGCAGGTTGTCGCGGTTGCAGTAGAAGTCGAGCGTGCGGCAGCAGCTGTTGTAGTCGTTGTAGTAGGTGCGGGGGTAGGAGGGATTGTCGTTCGGATAGGAACAGTAGCTGTACCAGCCGGGGAGGGCCTGGACGTCGGCGTAGGAATCGAAGTCTTCGCAGAACGGCAGGTCGAAGCGGTCGGTGGTGGTGAGGATGGTGGGGGCGGCACATGTGCTGTCGGCTTGGTCGCAGCGGGTGTAGAA
>CAMNIH010000062.1 GCA_946540365.1 uncultured Bacteroidales bacterium | reverse complement strand
CACCACGCAGTACAACTACTTCGGCAACCTCAGCGGCGGCGAGAAACGCCGTCTCTACCTGCTGCAGGTGCTCATGGCCAACCCCAACTTCCTGATCCTCGACGAGCCCACCAACGACCTGGACATCTACACGTTGCAGATCCTCGAGCAGTTCCTGCAGACCTACAAGGGATGCCTCGTCATCGTCAGCCACGACCGCTCGTTCATGGACCATATCGTCGACCACCTGCTCGTCTTCGAAGGCAACGGCAAGATAAAGGACTACCATAGCAACTATACGCAATATAGGATTGAGAAGTTAAAGGAGTTAAAGAAGATAAAGGGGTTAAAGACAAATGAAAAAACCACTAACCGTGCCAGTCAACTCCGACCTCCGGCCTCCGACCTCCGACCTAAAAAAAAGGCTACCTACAAGGAGCAGAAGGAATACGAGGCCTTGACGGCCGAGATAGAGACCCTCACCCAAGAAAAAGCCGCCCTGGAAACGTTGCTCGGCAACGGTGGATCACCAGAAGAAATAGCCAAGGCCAGCACCCGCATCGGCGAGGTGATGGCCCTGCTTGACGAAAAAGAGCTCCGTTGGCTGGAGCTCGATGAGTTGATGTAATATTTACGGTTCGTAGACAAACGGGCTCTCGGTGATGCCCTCACTCCCATATTGAGTGTCCCCTATGAGAACACCATCGCAGGATGAAGTTAAACCATTACCGCTAATCGACTTGCCAATGCTGCAAGGGGCGCTGTTGCCGCCATCGTCATCACCCTTTACGGCTTCCACACGGGTAACGCTATTGTTTATGATGATGGATCGGCAACGACCATATATACCACATCCGATGCCTGTGGCAAGTGCACCTCCTTTTGCATAGACTATGCCACCGCTTATCGTAATATATTCGCACCAGGATGAGGTGCTTGTGCCGCTGGCACTGGTACCTATACCGGCCGCCCAGTTTCCACCGTTGGCCGTGACATTACCGCCGGTGATGGTGATATTGCCGCAGTTCTTTTGGTCTGCCCCACCGATTGCCGCACCATAAGACCCTCCGTAGGCATTAATGGTTCCGCCTTCAATCACGATATTTCCGCAGTCTTTGACATATCCGGAGATGCCCGTGTTGACACTGCCGATGCCGGCCCCATGATCTCTTCCCCTGGCAGTAAGTGTGCCAGAGCCTTTTATCGTGAGCGTAGTGCCAGGGCCACCTGCCTGAAGCCCCGTACCTAATTTTCCTCCTGTCAAATTGTTTGTACCCATCAGGATAATAGTTGCATTTCCTTCGCATGCCAGGGCCGAGTACCTGTGCCCATCGTCGTCAGGAACAGTAATGTCGACATTGTTAAGGAATACCGTGGCCCCGGCCGCAATCTTAATCTCCGAAGTAGTTGTGCCGGTGAGCATGTCTCCATCCTGCGCGGTATAGCTGGAACCGGAAAGCGTGACAAGGCGGTTGGGGAAATCAGTGTTTATCTTGACTTTTGCCGTGAGCATACGGTTGCGTGCGAGCGCAGGACTGGATGCCGTGTAGGAATATACCTTCATACTAGTGCTGGAACTGGCAGTGTAGGCATGGGCATACACCTCGATAGTTATATTGTCCTCGCCGATGGGAAGGATAGGGACCTGCACACTTTTGGTATTGTCACCGGAGGCAATCACAAGCGCCCCTTCACCAGAGGACGGGAACTGGACGGAAACAGAGCGGTCGCTGGCAGAACTGGAGGCATACGATGCGGCTACGCCAAGGTCATCACTGGTCAAATCCAGACTCACCGAGCCATTGATTCGGTATGTGTCGGTTGTTACCACCACCTTATCTATAATGATATCCTGCGGACAGGCATTCCACAACAATACCTTGACCGCCGCACTGACGTGGCGGAAAGTTAAACTGGTCGGATTTTCCGAACCGTTATAATAACTCCCCATAGGCAGAGGGATATGCTGCCTGGTGCCAACCATATAATTATTGGCGCTGCTATATGTAGCAGGAACCGTGATGGTCGGTCTGCTGGATATGAAGAAGTCATCTTCTGACGGGCATGGGTAAAGCGCGCAAACTGTAGTAAATTGGCCATCGGGGATATATGCATTACCGTCGGATACTGTGACGGGGAATCTGCCTCGATAATTAAGTCCGATGACATCACCGTCCTCCCAAACCACCGTGTTGTCCTCCACCGACACTTTCGCACCGTCGCCGACAAAGCTCTCGACCGACAGCCTGATGGCTCCGTCGAAATTGTCTTTCAGGCAAGCAGCCAGCAGCAACACACCGCCCAGCAGCATTGCAGTTATCGTATATCTATGTTTCATTTCCCAATCAATTAAAACCAACCGTTCTCGTTATTTCCCCAATAGCCACCGTCGATGCGGTCCTCCACATTGTCGTCGCCGTAGGTGCTTGCATTTCCAATACCGATGGCAAGCATCTGGAGACTCAATGCATATCCGGCTTCCACCTTGAAAGAGACCACCGTCAATGCAGGAGCCTCATAAGCTTTCTTGTCGTTCTGTCTTTTCATTATAATATAATTGTGTTTTTTTTATACAGGTAAACATGGGAACATCCCAAAAACATTAAACCGTAAACAATAAACCTTATTTCACCCGGCCGCCCTTGTAGAAATGCTGGTTCCAGTACTTGCTGTCAAGCTTGCTCACGCTGACGCCATTGCTGGTCGACGCATGGGCAAACAGGCCGTCTTTCAGATAGATGCCCACATGCGACACCTTCCCTTTGCTGTTGGTGAAGAAGAGTAGATCGCCCTCTCGCAGTTGCGACCGCGAAATCAGCGTCACATCCTGCAGCATGTCGTTGCTCGTGCGGTGAAGGGTGATTCCATAGACCTTGCGGTAGACCGCCCCGACAAATGCCGAGCAGTCGATGCCCTTGCGGTCCGTACCGCCGTACTTGTAGGGAACGCCCAGCCATGAATTCACCGTTTCATATAGCAACTCGTTGTCGTCGCCCGAACATTCCAGGCCCAAGGCGTTCTTGCACTCGCTGCCGTCGGCCTTGCGCTGAGGCTTTGCATTCACCCGCGTGGCGATCACCGGCGTCTCCGCCACATGCTCGTCGGCGTAGAGTTGGCTGATGATGAAGTCCTCATCCTCCAGGTCGCGGGCCATGAAGTTGCGCAGCGTCTGGCACCCCGTAAGCAACAAGGCGGCAACGCAAGTCAGTATCGCAGCGGTGTGTTTCATTTGATTACAAATATATCTTCGTCCGGACGCTTCATGTAGTAGTTCTCGCGCCCGTAGTGTTCTATCGCATCCATGTTGCCACGCAGGGTGGCGTTGTTGACGCTGTCGGCCACGATGGCCTCGCGCAGCGCCTGCTCCTCGGCATGGAGGTCGTTCACCTCGCGCGCCACACGGCCCGTGACCATCAGGTTGTACTCGTCGAGGAACAGGATCAGCGCCGCAAACACCAGCGTCGCAATCACGTACTTATTACCTATTATCTTCCAAACCTTTTTCATTGCCGTATCCTTAAACGTCCACACCTCACACCTTCAACTTCTGTCCCACACGTATCTTGTCGCCCCTCAGGCCGTTGCGCTTCTTGATTGTCTGCACACTGACGCCGTGCTTGCGTGCTATCGACGAGAGGGTGTCGCCACGCCGCACCGTGTAGTAGTGGCCGCTGCCGCCGCGCGAATGGGACGTGCTCTTGCCCGCCGTCGGCGTCACCTTCACAGGTCTGCGCAGCAGCGAATCGGCCGACCAACGGTAGATACTGTCTTGCGACTTGATGAACATCTCCACCTTCGATGTCGGCAGCGTGATCGCCATCCGGCCCGACGAGCCCGGCACCAGGTCCACCCGGTACTGCGGGTTCAGCTGCCGCAGCGCCGCCATCTCCACACCCGTCGACTGTGACACATAGTGCATCAGCACATCGCGGTCCACCACAACCGTGTCCGTGCGTATCGGGCTCTCCAGTTCGCTCGGCCGCAGACCGTGCTCCTCGTAGTAGTTCATCACGTAGATCACCGCAATCAACGAGGGGATATAGCCGCGCGTCTCGCGCGGCAGGTTGTAGTAGATCTCCCAGAAATCGCGTTTCCCGCCGCTGCGCGCTATCGCCTTGTTGATGTTGCCCGGCCCGCAGTTGTAGGCGGCAATCGCCAGCGTCCAGTCGCCGAACACATCGTGCAGATCCCTCAGATAGCGCGCCGCCGCATACGACGACGCCACCGGGTCGCGACGTTCGTCGAGCACCGAATTCACCTCCAGGTCGTACACCCGGCCCGTGTTGTACATGAACTGCCACAAGCCTGCGGCGCCCACACGCGACGTCGCCTCGGGGTTCAACGCACTTTCCACAATCGTCAGGTACTTCACCTCGTCCGGCACCCCGTAGCGGTCCAGCGCCTCCTGGAATATCGGGAAGAAACGCTCCTGCTGCATCAGCGTCAGGTCCAACCGCCGCGACATGATGCGCAGATACAGCCGTATATGTGCCCGCACCTCGCTGTTCATCGCCATCGGAACCACCGTGTGCAGCGCCCGCATCCGATTCTCTATCACCGAATCGGGCACCAGATCAAACTCGTCGACCGAAAAAACACTCGCGCTGCGCAAATGGTGGTGCGCAAACCGCCGCATATAATAACTGTTCAACAGACTGTCGTACGACTCGCTGTATCGCCGCGTCATCAACTCCGCATCGCTCTCCTGCGCCTCAACCCGAGGCACATAAAGCATCGCGCAAAGCAACATGACAATCCCGAATATTCTCAATTTCATGCTTGTTGTAACGAAGCAATAAAATATATATTGTGTTGTTCAGAAAAAATAAATGAAAAATAATTGTCGGGAATTCAATTTTATTTAGTATCTTTGCACTCGGAAATAATTAAAAAATAACAACTAAATATGAGCAAAAGAAAATACACGTTGGTAATCAACCCGGGTGCCACATCGACCAAAGCCGCCATCTACGATGGTGAAAACGAAGTCTTTACCGAGAACCTGTCGCACCCCATCGAAGAGATACAGAAGTATGCCGAGGTAGCCGACCAATTCGAATACCGCAAGGGGGCCATCCTCGACATGGTGAAGCGCCACGGTATCGGCACCGACGAAATTGCCGTCGTCATGGGCCGCGGCGGTCTCACCCGTCCCTGCGAGAGCGGCTGCTACCGCGTCAACGAGCTGATGAAACAGGAATGCCACGCCGGCATCCAGGGCAAGCATGCCTGCAACCTCGGCGCCCTGATCAGCGACTCCATCGCCTCCGAAATCGGTCTCGAATGCGCCTACATCGCCGACCCCGGCATCGTCGACGAGCGTCCTGAGTTCGCCCGCATCTCGGGTCACCCCGTATTCGATCTCGACCCCAGCAAGGAAGGCCCCATCTGGCACTGCCTCAACCAGAAGATGACCGCCAAGCTCTACGCCCGCGAAGTCGGCAAACGCTACGAGGACCTCAACCTCATCATCGCCCACATGGGCGGCGGCGTCAGCGTCGGCATCCACGAGCACGGCCGCGTCACCGAAGTCAACCGCGCCCTCTGCGGCCTCGGCGCCTTCTCCCCCACCCGTTGCGGCTCCATCAACGCCTCCAAACTGATCGAGGTGGCCACCAGCGGCAAATACACCGAAGCACAACTCAAGAAGATGGTCACCGCCGAAGGCGGCTTCGTGGCCTACCTCGGCACCAACGACGCCTACGAGGTCGAGAAACGCGCCCTCGCCGGCGACGAGAAATGCCAGCTGCTGGTCGACGCCTTCACCTATCAGGTGTCGATGGAAATCAGCCGCCTGGCCGCCGTCACCTGCGGCAAGGTCGACGCCATCATCCTCACGGGCGGCATCGCCTACAGCAAACCCTGGATGGCCATGATCGAAAAGCGCGTCGGCTGGATCGCCCCGGTCAAGATCTACAAGGGCGAGAACGAGATGCTGGCCCTCGCCATCTGCGGCAAGGAAGTGCTCGACGGCGTGCAAGTGAAAGAATACAAATAAAACAATCATCCGGTAAACAATATGGGCGAACACATGTTCGCCCATATAATTATTATTGAATCATTATTCAAAAATGAAAAAAGTCCTCATTGCAGTGACCACACTTTTCCTGTTGGGTGCCACTGCGGCACAAGCACAGGAAGTGAAAATCAAAAAAGGCAAAGTGACCATGAGTGAAGAATACTACAAATCACTGATGGCCAGCGCCGATGGTTACATCAAAGCCCAGGAGCGCATCGCCGAACTGGAGAAATTATTGGCCGCCGAACCCATGATGACCTTCACCGACTCGGCATCCTACGCCATCGGACGCGACATGTACACGACCTGGACCCAACGCCAGCTGGGCATCAATGCCAAGATGGCCGCCCAGGCCCTCGAGGACGACGCCAACGGCTACAGCCAACTCTCCGACGCCCAGGCCAACAGCCTCCTGCAACGGTTCCAGCAGAATTTCGAGCGCAAACAACGCGAAGGCGTCCAGAAGAACATCGACGCCGGTGCCAAGTTCCTTCAGGAGATCAGCATGAACAAGTCGGTCTACACCACCCCCAGCGGACTGAAATACCGCAAGCTGAAGGACGGCAACGGCAAAAAGCCCAAGGCCACCGACCGGGTGAAGGTACACTACACCGGCACACTGATCGACGGCACCAAATTCGACAGCAGTGTCGACCGCGGCGAGCCCATCACCTTCCCCCTCAACCAGGTCATCCCCGGCTGGACCGAAGGTCTGCAGCTGATGGACGAGGGCTCGAAATACATTCTTTACATCCCCTACAACCTCGGCTACGGCGAACAGCCGGCCGGCGCCATCCCGCCGGGATCGACGCTCATCTTCGAGGTGGAACTGCTGGAAATCAATCCCAAATAAATGAATACCTACGGCGATAGATTCCGAGTTACAACCTACGGCGAGTCCCACGGACCCGCCGTAGGTGCTGTTATCGACGGCTGCCCGGCCGGCGTGGCTGTCGACATGAAAGCCATTGCCGACGCCATGGCCCGTCGTCGCCAAGGCGCACCGCGCCATGAGGAGGACCACGTCGAGTGGCTCTCCGGCTTGCGCGACGGCATCACCCTCGGCACCCCCATAGCTTTCCGCATCGGCAACCACGATGCCCGCCCCGACGACTACGCACCATTGGAGCACCTCTTCCGGCCCGGCCATGCCGATTACACCTACTATATGAAGTACGGCCTGCGCGACTACCGCGGCGGCGGACGTGCCTCGGCGCGCGAAACGGCAGCCCGTGTGGTGGCCGGCACCCTGGCGCGCCAGCTGATGCCGGAGGTCACCATCCAGACCGAGGTGAAGACCCCCTCCTCCAACTCCGTCGACGACAGCCTCGGCGGCACGGTCAGCTGCCGCGTCACAGGCGTCCCCGCCGGCATCGGCGACCCTCTCTTCGGCAAGCTCAACGCCGCCCTGGCGGCAGCCATGATGTCCATCCCCTCGGCCATCGGATTCGAGATGGGCACCGGCTTCGCCGCCGCCGCCATGACCGGCAGCGAGTATATCGACCGCTGGAATCCCGACGGCAGCACCCGCACCAACCACTGCGGCGGCATCCAGGGCGGCATCACCAACGGCATGCCCATCGAGTTCCGCGTGGCGTTCCACCCGGTCGTCTCGGTCCCGCAACCCGTGGAGTGCCTCCACGAGGACGGCCATCTGGAGACCGTCACCATCGGCGGCCGCCACGACCTCTGCGCCGTGCAACGCGCACCGGTCATCGTCGAATCCATGACAGCACTGTGTTTGATTAATTATATGTTATGAAAAAGATAAGACTGATAGGTCTGATAGGACTAATAGGTTTGACACTCGCCGGTTGCAAGCACGACACCTTCACCATCAGCGGCACCCTCGAAGGAGGGGCCGGAAAGACCCTCTGGCTCGAGGAGATAGCACCCGACGGGCCTCTGTTTATCGACAGTATTCCAGTGGATAGCAAAGGCAGATTCAAGTATCGCTACAAGATGCCCTATCGCTCGCTGTACAACCTCCACACCACGGCCGACAACTACATCGTCACCCTGCCCGACTACGGCGAACACCTCAAGATCGGCGGCCGCTGGGACAACCTGTCGGTGAGCTACACCGTCGAAGGGTCGCCCGAGAGCGGCCTGCTGTGGCTGCTGCAGCAGTACACCAACGACGGCGCCGAGGTGCTCAACCAGCTGGTGGACACCACCGAGCACTACGCCCAGCTGCTCTTCGACGGGCAGATCACCAACGAGGACGTGCTCCGCAAGAAGGACGAGACCGACTCCATCTACCGCCTCACCTTCCAGGAACAGCAGGACTACGTCTGCCGTTTCCTTGAGGAGAACAAGGGTTCACTCAGCACTTTAATTGCACTCTACAAGCCCTTCAACAACCGCCTGTTGATCGACACCCGCGACCCCAACTGCATCGAATGGTACGACCTCGTGCTCGAGGGGTTGCAGGAGCGCTACCCCGACAACCCCCACACGCTCCATTTCAAGAACTCCACCGAGCATCTGCGATCAGCACTCTCCAGACAGTAGAAAAAAAAAAAACGGCCCCCCGATGTCACCTTTCGGGGGGCCGTTGCGTTTAATGGGGTGAAGTCAATCAATCAAAAGTAAAACAATCAAAACAACAAAGACTATGGAACACCTTATCTATCCGTTGAAAGCTCTGCTGGAGAGCATCGCCTGGCTGGCGGCAATAGTACTTGTGGCCTGGTTCTACTTCCGCTACAAAAAGCAGCAGGAAGACCGACGTACCGACCTGATGATGAAAGCGCTGGAGAAGAGCGACAACCCCGACGAGGTGCTGCGCAACATGCAGAAGCCGCAAAAGAGCCTACGCGAACGGTTGGTGGCACGTGCAGGCTGGGGCTGGGGGCTGACCATCGTGGGAGCCATCCTGGTGGTGATGCCCTTCATCTACGGCATTGTAATGACCTCGAACGGAGGTGTCTGGGAGGACGTGTTCGACGATGCAGGCCCCTTCAGTTTCATCGGTGCCGTGCCGCTGGGCATCGGATTGGGCTTCCTCCTCTCCTACCGTGCCGGCAAGAAGATGCTGAAAGAAAACGATTAGTACTTTGGGGCTACTATGACGCAGGAACGTTTTGTCGAACTGGTCAAGGAAGAGCAGGAGGTGCTGCGGCGCTTCCTGCTGGCCCTGTGCGGCGGCGACCGGCCCCTGGCCGAGGACCTGGCGCAGGAGACACTGCTCAAGGCGTGGCTGGCCTCGACCCAGTACGTGGAGCGCTACCGTTTCCGCACCTGGCTCTGCAAGATAGCCTACCGCACCTACGTCGACCTCCTGCGCCGCCACGCCCACACGCCCCTGCCCCTCGACGAGACGATGCCACTGCCGGCCAGCGAGCGCGCCGACGACTCCTTCCGCCACGAGGCCCTGCACCGCGCCCTGGCACGCCTGCCGCTCAAGGAGCGCACCGCCGTCTGCCTCTTCTACCTCGAGGAGCAGAACCTGCGCGAGATCGCCCTGGCCACCGGCAGCAACCCCATTGCGGTGAAGAAGCTTCTGAGCCGCGGACGCGAACACCTACGTAAATTCCTGAACGATGAACGATGACCTGAAACCCCTGTTCGACAGCTACCGTCCCGAGCTGGGCGACGCCGACGAGTACACCGAGCGCCTGCAGCGCAAGATGGAGACCCTGCGGTGGATGAAGCAGCAGGCCGACGAGCAGCGCCGCCTCTTCCGGCGCTGGCTGGTGGTGGCCTTCGCCACGGGTGCCGTGCTGGGCACCGTTGCCCTGGTCTGCCTCCTGCTACACCCCCTGCCCCATCCCGCACCCGACGCCTCGCGTCTGCTGCTCGTGCTGCAGCAGTTGCGGCCCGCATTGGTGGCGGTCGCCGTGGCAGGCCTGAGCGCGCTGACCGCCCACCTGGCCACCAACATGGAACCCAACCTGTAGAGACGCGGCGTGCCGCGTCTGCTATCCTCTCATCCGGCAATGATGGAAAGA
>CAMNIH010000061.1 GCA_946540365.1 uncultured Bacteroidales bacterium | reverse complement strand
TCGAACTCGACGGTCATGCCGTATTCGCCCGAGGGGGCGAAGTAGATCTCGGTCTCCGCATTGATGGTGCTGCCCACGCCGTAGCTGGTGCCGCCCGTGGCGGCGCTATGGATGGTGCCGCCGCTGAGGGTCTTCACGCGCCAGGCGTAGAAGCCGCGGTACTTCGAGGTGCCGTCGCTATCGTAGGTGGGACGCACCGCGAAGGGGTTGGCGATGGTGGTGTAGGCGCAGCGGCCGGTAGGGTTGTCGGCTGTCCGTCCGTCGGTGCGCTCCAAGGTCTTGTAGTATACAAACTTGTTGGCATCGGCGTCGATACCCACTTTCACGGTGGTGGCGTTGGCGCCCCAGGTGGAGGGAGTGTCGTTGTTGTTGGTCTGCACGGTGCCGGTGCCGTTGCCGTTGTAGGTGATCTTCACGTTGGCGGGGTTCCAGGAGCGGATGGGAGAGTTGTCGGCTTTGTTGTAGTAGCTCCAGGAGTGATCCTCGTAGTCGTTGAGGGTGACGGTGGTGCCGCTGACGCCGGTGGACTCTCCTGAAATTACCGTTTCCATAGTGGACATATCTTTGAATAGAGTCACGCTTTTTGTACCAGTGACAGGATGTCCTTCGGCTTGAGCGGTGTAGGTGACGGTGATATTATCCACGCTGGTGGGCAGGCTGGTAATGGTAAGTTCTCCGGTCGAGGCGTTGATGTCGCCATAGGTGGTGGGGCTGACGCTCCAGACGACGTTGGTCAAGGCTCCAGTGTAGGTCTCAGTGGTGGTGGTGGTACCGTTCACCGTGTTGTTTCCACTTCGGTTGGTGCCGTTGATGCTCACCGAGAAGGTCTTGGTGGTAGTGGTGGTATAGGTGGCGGAGTGGGTGATGGTCCGGCTGAAATTGTGCGCGCCGGTGGTGTAGATGGCCGTATTGCCGTCGATGGTGGCCGTGTAGCTTTCGGAGGTAGGCGTGCTCCCGGTGGTGGTGTTGGTTGTGACGGTGACCTGGTGCATGGTGCCGTTGTATCTGTTGGTACTGCTGATTTTCCATCCGCCATTATAAACGATGTAGTATCTGTTGGAATTATAGGTATTGTACGGGTTCTGACCGTCAGAAACGTTGCTGTAGTCGTCACCATTACCTGGTGTGCTCAAGGTCAAGGGTTGGTTGTTATTGGTCCAATAGATTTGGTAGCCTGTCGTCCCATCAGGGGTGACGGTGGCAATCTTGTTGCCGTCGACGGTCCAGAGGCAGGTGTTGATGTTGAAGTTGCCTCCGGTCACGTTTCCGATGGTGGTGGCGTCGGTGTGGGCCAGGATGTTGTTGCCGTTGGTGATGACATAGAAATCCTGTGCCATTGCCGGCGTGGCGGCGGCGACGAGCAGCAGCAAAAGGAGCTTTTTCGATCGAGTCTGACAGAATCTGATTACTTCCGCGATAGGGGGCTTGTGGTTTAACATTTTGTTTATTAGTTAGATGTATATTCTTTTTTTCAATGACACGTATCGACAAAAATATAAAATAAATATAAATTGTATACTATATAGTGTAGTTAAAAAATCATAAATCATGCCGCCCGTGTGGTATGTCAGGTCGGGGTCAGGGCAGGGATGACTCTACCATTTCTTCAGTCGTTCTTCAGTCGTTCTTCAGTCGTTCTTCAGTGATCACTGAAGAACGACTGAAGAACGACTGAAGAACGACTGAAGAAATGGTAGACCTGATAGGGTGTCATGGGGTCGTCAGGGAGAAACGGGTTGTGGCTATTGACATGAAACCCCTGACGGGGTTTGCGATGATTTCTTTTCTATTCTTTTCATTCTGATTGAGATAAAAAATCTTTTGTGCGCGGTCGGGATTTTTGTGTATATTTGCAGTCGGTGACCTGTGCGCAGCGATGGGTGCAGGGTGTTGAACGACAGTGTTATGGCAAAAGCAAAGACATACTATTTCTGCCGCGAGTGCGGCTATCAGAGCGCCTCGTGGCTGGGCCGCTGTCCGGAGTGCGGCAAGTTCGGCACCTTCGACGAGGAGGTGGTGAAAGCGGAGGGTGCGAAGCGGAAGGTGGAGGGCGCCTCGCTGCAGTCGGTGCCCAAGCGGCTGGACGAGGTGAGCTACAGCCAGATGCCGCGTCTGTCGACGCACTGCGGCGAGCTGGACCGTGTGCTGGGCGGCGGCGTGGTGCCGGGCAGCCTGCTGCTGCTGGGCGGCGAGCCGGGCATCGGCAAGAGCACACTGCTGCTGCAGACGGCCCTGGCGGTGAGCGCCGCCGGCCACAAGCTGCTGTATGTCAGCGGCGAGGAGAGCGAGGAGCAGATCAAGATGAGGGCCGACCGCCTGGTGGGTAGTGGGGAGTGTGTAGTGGGTAGCACACGAGGTCAGGTGCTGCCCACTACCCACTACCCACTACCCACTGGCGAGCTCTACGTCGTCAGCGAGACGGTGACGCAGCGCATCATGGAGCATGTGGAGGCGGTGCAGCCGGAGCTGCTCATCGTGGACTCGATCCAGACCATCACCACCGACGAGCTGGAGTCGCCGGCGGGGAGCGTGAGCCAGATACGCCAGTGTACCACCGAGATGCAGCGCTACGCCAAGACGACCGGCGTGCCGGTGCTGCTGATCGGCCACATCACCAAGGACGGCACCCTGGCGGGCCCGAAGGTGATGGAGCATATCGTCGACGCGGTGCTGCAGTTCGAGGGCGACCGCAACTACGGCTACCGGGTGCTGCGGGCGCTGAAGAACCGCTTCGGCTCGACGGCGGAGATCGGCATCTTCGAGATGGAGGAGGGGGGACTGCGCGAGGTGACGAACCCGAGCGAGTTCCTGCTGAGCCGTCGCGACGAGACCCTCAGCGGGTCGGCCGTCAGCGCCACCCTCGAGGGGGTGCGGCCGATGTTTGTGGAGGTGCAGAGCTTAGTGAGCTCGGCGGTCTACGGCACGCCGCAGCGCAACGCCGGCGGCTTCGACCTGCGGCGCATGAACATGCTGCTGGCGGTGCTCGAGAAGCGCTGCAACTTCAAGCTCGGCGCCAAGGACGTCTTCCTCAACCTGGCGGGCGGCATGCGAGTGAGCGACCCGGCGATGGACCTGGCCGTCTGCTGCGCCATCCTGTCGTCGAACGTCGACATCGCCATCTCGCCGCGCGTCTGCTTCGCGGCCGAGCTGGGGCTGAACGGCGAGGTGAGGCCCGTGGGGCGCGTGGAGCAGCGCATCGCCGAGGCCGACCGGCTGGGCTTCGAGCGCATCTTCGTCAGCAAGTACCACCGGCGCGAGGTCGACGCGCGGCGCTACGGCATCGAGATCGTCAGCGTGGGCGTCATCGAGGAGGCCTTCCGGGCGCTGTTCGCCTGAGGGGGACGGCGAAGGGTGAGGCCTGCCGGAGGCAGGCACCCACACGCAGTGTGCGTAACCCCACATAAGCGCAGCGCGATGTGGGGGGTGGCGCGTCCCCCAAAGTGGAACCAGCATGCCAGAGGCATGCGATTGCATGTAGCCGCATGCCTCCGGCATGCCGGGGAGGGAGGGGGGGGCTGTATGTGCCCCCACATTGCGCCTGCGGCTTATGTGGGGTTACGACGCCTGTCGGCGTGTCGCATGCCTCCGGCATGCTGGAGCGGGCGTGTTGAAAAAAAGTTTTGCCGGATGGGAATTTATTTGTATATTTGCATTTTCGCAGCATTGTATGCCGTGTGGGCAAGGTGCTGTGGTTGAATGTATAATATAAATATGAGCAATAAGAATATCATCCCGTGCAAAGTGAATGTCGCCTCGGAGACCGGCCGTCTGCGGGCGGTGTTGCTGCACCGACCGGGGGTGGAGATCGAGCGCATGACGCCGCTCAACGCCGCCCACGCCCTCTACAGCGACATCCTGAACAAACCGATCGTGGACACTGAGTATCACTACTTCAGCGGTGTGCTGGAGAAGTGGACGCAGGTGTACTATGTGGAGGACATATTGGAGCAGCTGCTCGAGGACGGCGCGGTGCGCCGCCACCTGGTCGAGGAGAGCTGCGACATGGACAACTGCGACGACGACCTGGCCGAGCGCCTGATGGAGCTGCCGTCGGCCGAGCTGGCCAAGGCCCTCGTCGAGGGCTACGAGCAGCCCGACTGGGACTGCGTGAGCGACGACCGCTACCTGCTGAAGCCCCTCTACAACCTCTTCTTCACCCGCGACGCGAGCAGCACGGTCTACGACCGGGTGCTGATCAACTCGATGAGCTTCGAGGTGCGCGAGCGCGAGACGCTGATCTACGAGTCGATCTTCAAGCATTTCTTCGGCGTGGACACGCTGAACGCCATGGCGTGGGACCGCGACGCCCGCACCGAGGGCGGCGACGTGCATATCGCCGCGCCCAACCTGCTGTGCATCGGTCAGGGCATACGCACCAACACCAAGGGTATCAAGTACCTGGCGCAGGCGCTGGGTCAGCAGACGGGCGACGGCGCTCCGTTCCATATCCTGGTGCAGGAGCTGCCGAAGAGTCCCGAGAGCTTCATCCACTTGGACATGGTGTTCACCTTCTTGGGCAAGCACCAGTGTATGGCCTTCGAGCCGATGCTGAAGAAGACGGGCCTGTTCGCCGGCAAGGACACCACCCTGATCACCATCGAGGGGGGCAAGACGACCTACACCAAGTTCCCCAACATCATCAAGGGGTTGGAGCGCTTAGGGTGGGAGATAGAGCCTGTGATCGGCGGCGGGAGCGACCCGTGGGTGCAGCTGCGCGAGCAGTGGCACTCGGGGGCCAACTTCTTCTCGCTGGGCGACGGCAAGGTGATGGGCTACCGGCGGAACACGCACACCATCGACGCGCTGGACAAGGCGGGCTTCGCCGTGCTGAAGGCCGAGGACATCGTGGAGGGCCGCGTGCGGATGGAGGACTACGACAAGTTCGTGGCCGCCTTCCCCGGTTCGGAACTCCCGAGAGCCGGCGGCGGCGCCCGTTGTATGACAATGCCGATCCTGCGCGACTGAGGAAATTCCCCCGCCTGACGGCGGAGATCCTGGAGATCTTGGAAATCAAATATACCCTGTTTCGCGAGATCCTGATAATCTTGGAAATCTGAGGGGAATCAAACACCCCCGCCTGCGGCGGAAATCAAATAGATCCAAGGAAAACAGATTCGGATGGATTTCCAAGATTTCCAAGATCTCGCGGAGCGGGAGAAACAAAGAGTAAGAAAACAAACTAACTAACAGAATAATGAAAAAGTATCATCTGGCCAACAATGTTATCGGGTGGGTTATCTGCCTGATAGCATGCACGGTGTACATCATGACGGCGGAGGCAACGGCGTCGTGGTGGGACTGCGGCGAGTATATCTCGACCGCCTTCAAACTGCAAGTGGGTCACCCCCCGGGAGCACCGACCTTCCAGCTGCTGGGACGCCTCTTCTCGATGTTCTCCAGCCCGGAGAACGCCGCCCATGCGGTCAACATCATGTCGGCCGTGTGCAGCGGCTTCACGATCCTGTTCCTCTACTGGGGCATCACCCTGTTGGGCAAGCACCTGCTGCCCGACCCGAAGAACCCCTCGCTGAAGGACTGGCGGACGTGGGCCGTCTTTGCCTCGGGCGTGGTGGGCGCGCTGGCCTATACGTTCAGCGACACCTTCTGGTTCTCGGCCGTCGAGGGCGAGGTGTACGCCATGAGTTCGTTCTTCACGGCGCTGGTGTTCTGGGCCATCCTGAAATGGGAGGAGCAGAGCGACGACCCGCGGAGCCTGCGGTGGCTGATCCTCATCAGCCTGCTGGTGGGCGTGGCCATCGGTGTCCACCTGCTGAACCTGCTGACCGTGCCGGCCATCTTCTATGTCGTCTACTTTAAGAAGTGGCCCAAGACCACCTGGAAGGGCTTCATCGTTACGGGTGTGCTGAGCGTGGTGACGCTGGGCATCATCCTGTGGGGCATCATCCCCGGCATCGTCAATATCGACTCGGCGGTGGATGTCTTCTTTGTCAACACGCTGGGCTTGCCGTTCAACAGCGGCACCATCGTCTACTTCACCCTCATCGCCGCCTTAGTGGTGTGGGGATTGTGGTACACCCACAAGAAGCAGAAGCCGATCTTGAATGCCGCCGTGCTGAGCTTCGCTATGCTGGTGATCGGCTACTCGACCTTCTTCGTGCTCGTGATCCGTGCCAACACCAATACGCCGCTCAACGAGAACGCGCCGAAGGACGCCGTGGCCATGCGTGCCTACCTGGGCCGCGAGCAGTACGGCGACACGCCGCTCTTCAGCGGCCAGTTCTACACCGCCGGCCGCCCGATCAACATCAAGCAGGGCTACACCAAGTATGTGCGTGGCAAGAACGAGGAGGGCAAGGACCGCTACATTGTGGCCTCGCATGCCCAGAAGGCCGTCTACCGCGAGCAGCATACGGGTGTGTTCCCCCGCATGTGGAGCGACGACAGCGACCGCCGGCATCCGCAGTTCTACGAGTACTGGGCCGGCAAGGTCTACGGCGACCAGAAGCCCACCAGCGGGCAGAACCTCAAGTTCTTCAACCGCTACCAGCTGGGCTGGATGTACTGGCGCTACTTCATGTGGAACTTCGCCGGACGGCAGAACGACGTGCAGGGTCATTACTTCAACGACGACGGCACGCGCGACTACCTGCACGGCAACTGGATCAGCGGCATCAAGTTCATCGACGAGGCCCGTCTGGGTCCGCAGGACAACCTGCCCGAGGACATGGAGCAGAACAAGGCCCGCAACAAGTACTACATGCTGCCGCTGCTGCTGGGTATCATCGGCCTGATCTACCATGTGCGCAAGCACCCGAAAGATGCTTTCATCGTCTTCATCATGTTCTTCATGACGGGCTTGGCCATCGCCATCTACCTGAACATGCCGCCGCGTCAGCCGCGTGAGCGCGACTACGCCTTCGTGGGGTCGTTCAGCTTCTTCGCCATCTGGATCGGCTTTGCCGTGATGGCCCTGACGGAGTGGATCGGCAAGCTGTTCAAGAAGAACCAGGAGGGAGCATCGCGGGTGGTGCTGCCGGTGGTCTTCGTGGCCTGCATGGCCGCGGCCCCCTGCCTGATGGCCGCCGAGAACTGGGATGACCACGACCGCTCGGAGAAGTATGCCGCGCGCGACTTCGCCCAGAACTACCTCAAGAGCCTCAACGACAACAGCATCCTGATCACCTTCGGCGACAACGACACCTTCCCGCTGTGGTATGCCCAGGAGGTGGAGGGCACGCGCACCGACGTGCGCATCCTCAACTTCACGCTGAGCGGCATGTACTGGTACGTGGAGCAGCTCTACAACAAGCTCTACGAGAGCGAGGCGTTGCCCTTCACCCTGCCCAAGGAGTTCTACGGGCTGGGCAAGGACGCCACCTACATCATGGATCGCAGTCAGGACTATCTGGAGGTGACCGATGTGCTGGCGCTGCTGCGCGACCATCCCGATCGCTTCACCATGGGTACGGGCGACGACAAGGTGATGTATATTCCCACCAAGCGCTTCAAGATCACCCTCGACATTCCCGCCCTGGTCGAGAAGGGCGTCATCCCCGCCGAGATGGCCGACAAGATCGACCCCGTCATCCGCTGGGAGATCAACAGGCCGGTGCTCTACCGTCACCACCTGATGCTGCTCGACATACTGGGTACCAATAAGTTCATGCGCGACATCAACGCCATGAACCCCAACACCCAGGGCATCCCCGACGTCTTCCCACCGGTGCGCAACTACACGGTGCAGGACGGCATGAACTACAAGTTCCTGCCCTATCCGCGCCAGCAGCGCTTCACCGACCGTACCGTCGACTACTTCCTCAACGGGGTCGACGGCGAGAAGCTGAAGTGGGGCAACCTGAACAGCGACATCTATGTGGATCCCATCAGCGACAACATGGGCGTGGTACAGCGCCAGACGATGCTGCTGCTGGCGGCCGACGAGAAGGACAAGGGGCATGTGGACAATGCCCGTGCGCTGCTTGATGCCGCGCAGGAGTATTTCCCGGACAAGAACTTCCCGACCGACATCTATGCGATCTACATCTACACCGGCAACAACAACTACGTCGACGTCATCGACCTGTACAAGCAGGTCTATGGCCCCGAGGAGGCCCTGCAGCTGTGGCAGGCGGCCTACAAGCACTACCAGCAAGAGGTCAGCTACCTGCTGCGCTTCAGCGGCGACAAGATGCAGGGAGTGCGCGGGCTGCTGCAGAACGACGCCCAGATCGTGGGCTTGCTGGGCGACATGGCCCGCCGGACCCTGCAGCAGGACGACCTCGCCGCCCAGGCCGAGCAGTTGCTGATGCAGATCAGTCCCTATTATGCCCGTTGAAAACAGTATTGAAAGCATGAAGAAACAGAGGAAACCGAGACAGAAGAAATACACGCTGACGCTGAGCGAAGCCGAGGTGCGGCGCCTGACGGCATACGCCGAGGCCGGCGGCATAGAGCGGCCGGTGGCGCTGCACCGCATCGTCAGCCAGGTGCTGCGCGAGTACAGCCTGGCCCCTGCGGCCTCGCACGACAAGCGCCAGCTGGGCCTCTTCGACTCGGTCCAGATAGACATCTTCAATAATACCACAAAAGCAAACAACATCCAGTTATGAGTATTGGAAGAATCATTCGTCTCGCCCTGGTGGCCGTGCTGCTGGCCCTGCCGACAACAGGCCATGCCGAAGAACAGGAAGCCTTCGAGCCCGGCTCGATGATCATCGGACACGTCACCGATGCCCATTCGTGGCACTTGTTCGATTACTATAAGGACGGCGAGGAGCATGCCGTGGCCATCCCGCTGCCGGTCATCCTCATCAACGACGGACACCTGGACGTCTTCATGTCTAATAAGTTCCACCACGGCCATGCCACCTACAAGGGCTATGCCCTGGTGGGCGGCGGTGCCGAGAAGGAGGAGATCGTGTGCGTCGACGCCGAGGGCAACCCCACGGGTGTCAAGCCCATCGACCTCAGTATCACCAAGACCTCGGCGGCCGTGATGATCGCCGTGGTGCTGCTGATCGTCATCGTCTTCGTGGCCCGCGCGGGCTACAAGAAACGGCCCAACCAGGCCCCCAAGGGGGTGCAGAGCCTGGTGGAGATGCTCGTGGTCTTCGTGCGCGACAGCATCGTGCGTCCGATGATAGGGGAGAAGCACTACCAGCGCTACCTGCCCTACCTGCTGACCCTCTTCTTCTTCATCTTCTTCTGCAATATCCTGGGCCTGATCCCCTTCTTCCCCGCCGGCGCCAATATCACGGGCAATATCGCCGTGACGGCCATCCTGGCGGTCATCACCTTCCTGATCACAAACCTCAGCGGCAACAAGCACTACTGGGTCGACATCTTCAACACGCCCGGCGTGCCGGCGTGGCTCAAGATCTTCCCCCTGATGCCTGTGGTCGAGCTGGTGGGTGTCTTCACCAAGCCCATCGTGCTGATGATCCGACTCTTCGCCAACATGACGGCCGGTCACATCGTCATCCTGGGCTTCATGGTCATCATCTTCATCATGAGCAACCTCTTCGGCACCGCCGTGGGCGGCGCGGTCAGTGTGGTGAGCATCTTCTTCAGCGTCTTCATCTCGCTGCTGGAGTGCCTGGTGGCCTACATCCAGGCCTTCGTCTTCACCATGCTCTCGGCCCTCTACATCGGCATGGCCGTCAGCGAGCCGCACCATGCATAAAGTTTAATGTTTAAGGTTTAAAGTGGCTGACGCAGTTGATAAAACGATAACGTTCTCCTTTGAAAGGTTGGAGGCCTATATACAGGCCAGGACCCTAGTGAAAGAGATATACAGACTCCAATGTCGTTTCCCAAAAGAGGAAAAATATGCACTTGGAGATCAAGTGCGTCGTGCCGCTGCCTCTATAACCGCAAACATTGCAGAAGGGTGTGGACGAAGCACCAATAAAGAAAAAGTACGATTTATCGAGATTGCTTTTGGCTCCTTGACGGAAGCATTTAGTGAGTTGCAAATAGCACAGGATTTACA
>CAMNIH010000060.1 GCA_946540365.1 uncultured Bacteroidales bacterium | reverse complement strand
TGGAGAGCGCCGCCATGATCTACAAGGAGGCCAAGGAGCGCTACGCCCGCGAGCATCCCGACGTGCGGCCCCTCATCTCGTCGTTCTGCCCCGCCATCGTGCGCCTCATACAGATCAAGTACCCTTCGCTGGCTGAGAACGTGATGCCCATCAAGGTGCCGCTCGACCTCAGCGCCATGTATGCCGTCCAGGAGCTCGTCAGCCGCGGCATCCCGCGCGAGGAGATCGGCCTCTTCTACATCACCCCCTGCGCCGCCAAGGTGTCGGCCGTCAAGGCCCCCGTGGGCGAGGAGAAGAGCCTCATCGACGGCGTGATCAACATGAACCTGCTCTACAACCGCGTCTACAAGCATATCAAGGACATGGGCAAGAACCACCAGTACCCGCCTCTGTCGCGCCAGCGCCTCAGCGCCGACGCCATCCTCAGCACCCTCACCAACGGCGAGCGCCGCATCTGCACCGCCAAGCGCTCCTACGCCATCGACGGCATCGAGAACGTCATGGACTTCCTCGACCGGTTGGAGAACGACGAGGTGGAGGGCGTCGAGTTCCTCGAGCTCCGCGCCTGCGACCAGTCCTGCGCTGGCGCCCTGCTGAGTGTCGACAACCGCTTCCTCTGCGGCGAGCGCATGTACGCCCGTGCCCGCAAGGCCGCCGAGCGCGAGCGCAACGGCGAGATGCCGCGCGACCGCGAGATGGAGAAGTACCAGGAGTACCTCATCGAGAACTCCACCGTCGACGAGGTGCAGCCCCGCTCGATGCTCGTGCTCGACCCCGACATCAGCAAGGCGCTGGAGAAGATGGAAAAAATCGAGCGCATGAAGGTACACCTGCCGCAGATCGACTGCGGCGTCTGCGGCGCCCCCACCTGCGAGGCCTTCGCCACCGACGTGGTCTGCCAGCAGGCCAGCCTCCACCAGTGCGTCTTCTACCGCCTCCATCTCGAGCAGGCCGGCAAGATGACCCTCCACGAAGGCCGCTCCAACATGTACGCCGTCTGGGGCGACGACCGCATCAGCGGTGAGATAGAGGTTTGATTTTGCCGGTATGAATATTTTTTCGTACTTTTGCAGTTTGAAAATGGAACAGGAACAGGTCATAGAACAAATCAGGCAGCTCGGTGAGAAGATACTCCCCGAGGGGGCTTCGCTGTGGCTCTACGGTTCGCGTGCGCGTGGCGATGCTCGTCCCGATAGCGACTACGACCTGCTGATATTGCTTGAGAAAGAGCGCATTACAGGAGAGGACCATGACCGATATGGATTTCCATTGCGTGAGGCAGGCTGGGAAATATGGACGGAAATAAACCCGCATATCTACACAAAGAAAGACTGGCAATCCTGGTCATATTCACCTTTTTATAAGAATGTTGAACATGATAAAATCATTATAAAATGAGTCTCACAGATGAAGAACGCGATATAGTGGTCGGCCTTGAAGTGGAAAAAGCACAAGTTGCCTATAATGAAACTATTTGGCTGATGGAGAAGGAGTCTTGGAGTGGCGCTGCGGGACGGCTGTACTATGCTTTGTTTCATATTGTGAGTGCATTGCTGATTCACGATCGCCATATGGTCAACAGCCATAAGGGATCGCACATTTTATTCGGCAATTACTACATAAGAACGGGAAGTTTGCCTAAAGAATATGGAGCGCTCTACAGCCAGATGGAAGCAATACGCGAAGAAGGCGAGTACAATTGCACCTATAAAGTCACGCAAGAGGAATTGCAGCAAAAGATTGTCCCCGCCAAAGAAATGATAGACACCATCACTGCGATGGTGAAAAAGTGATATCAATTGGTTGAAACTAAAACAGAAATATGATATAAAACAACGATAAAGAAAATAAAGATAGAATATTAACATAGCATTGACTACCATTTCGCGTTCAAAATAAGCCTCGGAAACTGATTTTGACAATCGGGAAAAGATAGTTCAAGGCAAGCCGGTAATTCGGGGCGCCGATGCAATGTCGCAAGTAGTCTCCGCCATTGGCGTGAGTCGCGACATTGCAGGGTTTCCATCCGAGGCTTCCCTTGAACGCACATAGAAGGCTCGCGCCTTTTTCTTTTTGCAATCGGTTGAAGTGATTGATAGCAGTGCACAACAATCAGTCACCACCGATGCAAAACAAAGACCTGGCAAACGCAAAAAATGCCAAGAAAGACGAATTTTATACCCAATTCTACGATATAGAGCGCGAAATAGAGTGTTACCTCGACTACAACCCCGATGTGTTCCGTGGCAAGTCGGTACTGCTGCCTTGTGACGACCCAGAGTGGAGCAACTTCACGCGCTACTTTGCACAGAACTTTGAACGACTTGGGTTGCGCCGACTCGTATCAACCAGCTATGCCATCGAGAGCAAGCAGTTCAAGGTAAGCCTGCAGACATCGCTTTTCGAGGAACAGTCCCCTCTATATGATGCCGACAAAAGCAAGACACACGGCAAGATATTTATCCTCGACAGCGATAAAACAGGTGATGGTCACGTAGACCTCGACGACCTCAATTGGCAATACTTGGATGGCGACGGCGACTTCCGCAGCAACGAAGTATGCCGTTTGCGTGACGAGGCTGACATCATAGTTACCAATCCACCTTTCTCTCTTTTCCGTGATTTCTTCGGATGGATAATGGAGGCAAAGAAACAGTTTCTCATTATCGGCAATATGAATGCCGTAACGTACAAAGAAATCTTTCCCCACATCAAGGAAAACCGTGTGTGGTATGGGGAAAGCATTCATAGTGGCGACCGCGAATTTGCCATCCCTGACGAATACCCCATCGAGGCCAGTGGATGGCGTGTTGATGAGGACGGACGCAAGTATATACGTGTGAAGGGAGTTCGTTGGTACACCAACCTAGAACACGGTCGCCGACACAAGCCTATGGATTTAATGACGATGGCCGACAACCGCAAGTACAGCAAACACCGAGGCAACGACAAATGGCGTTTCGCCTATCTGCCTTATGACAACTACGATGCCATTGAGGTGCCTTTCTCCGATGCCATACCCTCCGACTACGACGGCGTAATGGGTGTACCTATCTCTTGGCTGGGCTTTTATTGCCCAGAACAGTTCGAGATACTTTGGATAACGCAGAGAAATGATGATCCTTACAAGGCAAAGAAATACACCAAGGATGATTACCCAAATGCTAATGATTTAAACGCTCGTTCTGTCATCATAATGGATGGCAAACCACAACCTATGTATCCAAGAATTTTAATCCGCAAACGCAAATGAAAGAGCCGGAATTTGTAACATACACAGTAGAACAACTTTGCGAAGGTTTCTACTATAACGACTTGGAGGAAAAGGGAGTCTATGGCCTTAACGGAAAGTTGATAATCCAACCAGAATACCAGCGCAACTATATTTATGCCGAAAAGAACGGTAAGGCTGAATATGAGGTTATTGACTCGGTCATGAAGTCATATCCTCTTGGACTATTGTATTTCAATCGTAGAGCAGACGGCATGATGGAAGTTCTTGACGGGCAACAGCGTATCACTGCATTGGGACGCTATTTGACCGAAAAGTTCTCATACTGTTTGGACGGCAGGGAGCGTAAGTTCAATTCGCTACCAGAGGACAAGAAAGAGTTGGTCCTCAAGACAAAACTGCGAGCCTATATTTGCGAAGGAACTGAAAGCGAAGTGAAAGCATGGTTCCGCATCATCAACAAGGCGGGTTTCGAACTGACCGAACAAGAGAAACGAAATGCAGAGTATAGTGGACCATTTGTAACTAAAGCAAGGGCTTATCTTGCCAACAGCAAAGACAGTAATGTGCAAAAATGGTCAACATACATTAAGGGCGATGTGAAAAGGCAGGAAATACTTGAAGAGGCTTTGAATTGGGTCAGCAAAGGTAAAATAGACGCATATATGAGCAGCCACCGATATGATGATGACATCAAGGAACTCCGTGGGTATTTCGATAGCGTTATTAGTTGGGTCGACAGCATCTTCGACGAGACATACACTGAAATGAGAGGTTTGCCGTGGGGCGACCTCTACGAGCGATTCCACAACAAGCCTTACGACCATAAAGATGTGTCGGAGAAGGTGAAAGAACTGATAAATGACGACTACGTGCAAGACCGACGCGGTGTCTTCGAGTATGTGCTTGGCGGCTGTAAAGAAAAGAAACTGCTCAACGTGCGCCTGTTCGACAAGCCTACACAACGTCGCGTCTACAACCGACAGACCGACGAGGCCAAAGCCAAAGGCGTGAGCAACTGCCCGCTCTGCGCCATAGGTCATGATGCCAACCACTCGAAGATATGGGATTTAAAGGACATGGACGCCGACCATGTGACGGCGTGGAGCAAAGGTGGTTCCACCACCGAGGATAACTGCCAAATGCTATGCAAAACGCACAACCGAGCGAAAGGAAACAGATAATATGCCTGTATGGTTGGTGTAATTCTATAGGTGGAGAAAAAGAGTATATCTTTCCTCTGAGAAAAGTGTATCTTTCCCCTGAAAAGAGTATATCTTTTGCACAATAAGATGTACTCTTTTCTATTGGCACTCTTTCATATACTCCTTGGCGTACTCGACGTAGTGGGCGGCGTTGTCGGTCTGGCCGGGGCGGGTGGGCTTGATGTATTTGGCGGGGACGCCGCCCCAAATCTGGTGGGGCGGGATCCGTGTGCCTTGCAGCACCAGGGCGCCGGCGGCGACGATGGCCCCTTCGCCCACCTCGCAGTCGTCGAGCAGCGTGGCACCCATGACGATGAGGGCGCCGTCGCGGATGGTGCCGGCGTGGACGGTGACGTTGTGGCCGATGGTGACGTCGCTGCCGATGTGGGTGGGGCCCGTCTCGTGGGTCACGTGGATGCACGAGCCGTCCTGCACGTTGGTGCGGTCGCCGATGGTGATGGGGGCGACGTCGCCGCGCACAACGGCGTTGAACCAGACGGAGCATTGGTCGCCCAGCGTCACGTCGCCCACCAGCGTGGCGTTCTCGCTGAAGTAGCAGTCCTTGCCCCAGCGGGGCGAATGTCCTTTGTATGATTTTATCAGTGCCATATTGTTTCTATATATCTTTCCCGCTACGCGAGATCTTGGAAATAACATTAGATTCTTATAGATTTCCAGGATATTCAGGATTTCCGCCGCAGGCGGGGAGCTTTATTGTCCGTTTTCTTCCGGCGGCGGGAGGGTGACCATCTCGCCGTGGCGTCGGATGTATTCGGCCAGAGCGCGGTAGAAGCGGTGGTGGCTGAGGGTCTCGGCGTTGCCGACGATGATGAGCTTCATGCGGGCACGTGTGATGGCGACATTCATGCGGCGCAGGTCGCGCAGGAAGCCGATCTGTCCGGCGGCGTTGGCGCGCACCAGGCTGATGACGATGACGTCGCGCTCCTGCCCCTGGAAGCCGTCGACGGTGCCGACGGTGATCTGGCGCCGCAGGCGGCGGAAGTAGTGCTGCATCTTCAGCAACCGTCGCAGCAGTCGCGCCTGGCCCCGGTAGGGGGTGATGATGCCGAAGTCCACGCGCTCGCTCTCGATCTTCTGGGGCGAGAGCATCTCGATGTAGTCGCGCAGGGTGTGGATGACCAGGCGCGCCTCGTCGGCGTTGCTGCGGCTGGCTCCACGGCTTTCGTGCTCGGAGTGGTCGAGGGCCGAGGTGTCGAGCCACATCAGCGGCGTGTCTAACGGGCTCACCTGCCGGTGGGCCACCTCGGGGGCGGCCTGCAGGCGTCCGTCGTAGAACCAGCGCGACGAGAAGCCCATGATGTCCTCGTTCATGCGGTACTGCATGGTGAGCAAGCTGACGCACTGGGGCCACAAGGCGACCACCTTCTGCATCAGCGTGTCGGCCAGTCCGCCGCGGGCGGCTTCGAGGCTCTTCACCGTGGGCGGCAGCTGCTGGTGGTCGCCGCTCATCACCACGCGGTCGGCCCTGAGGATGGCGGCCCAGCAGGCGGGCTCCAGGGCCTGGGCGGCTTCGTCGATGAAGAGGGTGCTGAAGCGGCGCCGCTCCATCAGGCGGTAGGCGCTGCCGATGAGGGTGCAGCTCACCACGCGGGCCTGTTCGAAGAGGTCGGCGTTGATCTTGATCTCCAGCTCCATCTCGCGCTTGCGCAACTGATGGACGCGCTCCCCTTTGGCACCGTCGCGCAGGGCCTTGCGGATGCTCCACAGCTCGTGGTAGTCGGGGTGGGCGGCATAGCGCCGCTCGTAGCTGCAGTCGAGCATCTCGTCGCTCATCCTCAGCGGGTTGCCCACGCGCAGCACGTGGATGCCGCGACGCATCAGCTGCTCGCTGATCCAGTCGACGGCGGCGTTCGAGGGGGCGCAGACGAGCACCTGCGTCTCGCGTTGCAGGGTCTCGATGATGGCCTCAACCAGCGTGGTGGTCTTGCCTGTGCCCGGAGGGCCGTGGACGATGCTCACCTCCTGGCATTCGATCACTTTCTGTATGGCGTCCTGCTGGCTGGGGTTGAGCCAGGGGAAGGAGATCCGCGGCAGGTTGCGGAAGGCGGGGTGGCGGTTGCCAATGAGCACGTCGCGCAGCCGCACGAAGCGCTCGTTGTCGTTGTGTTCGGCGGCGCGCAGGGCCTCGTCCATCACGCGGAACGACGTGTTGTCGATGCCCAGCTGCACGCCCAGCTCGTGGCGCCCGGCGGTGTCGCGCAGGCTTTGCAGCGCCCCCTTGCCAGGCAGGCTGACGGTCAGCATGCCGTCGCCCACCAGCTCCACGTAGCACTGGTGCGGCAGCTCCTTGGGGCCGTCTGCATGCAGGTAGAAGAAGGTGGCGGGTTTGCCGGGCTCGAACTCCAGTTCTGTCTCCTCGTCGCCGACGTCGAAGCGTACCTGCACCGTCAGCTGCCCCAGCGGGTTGTAGCTGCTGTCGCCCAGCTCGACGGGGTAGCGGCAGGCCGGCTCGCTGATGAGGGCACCCGTCAGCGGCGTGTCGCGCCGTTCGAAGGTGCGGCGGTAGGCCTGCTGCTCCTCCTGCAGCTCTTGGGCCACCAGCTCGCGCAGACGCGCAAAGTATGTGCTTACGTTGATCACCCCCTAATAACCGACATGACTACGCTTTTATTGTCTGCCGTTATGTTTTTTTTACGTATCTTTGCAAAACGGAATATGGGTTTGCAATGGTGCGAACCACCTGATACTATGTGATATGAAACAGATACTGCTCGTCAACGATGTCGTGGGCTACAGCCATGTGGGCATGGTGGCCATGCTCCCCATCCTCACCTATCTGGGCCACTCCGCCTACAATCTGCCCACCGCCTTGGTTTCCAATACGCTCGACTATGGCCAGTTCAATGTGCTCGAAACCACCGAGTACATGCGCGGCACCATCCCCGTGTGGCGCAAGCTGGGCTTCCGTTTCGACGCGGTCTGCACGGGCTTGATGTTCAGCGAGGAGCAGGCCCGCCTGGTGTCGGCCTACTGCCGCCAGCTGCACTCTGAGGGCACCACCGTCTTCGTCGACCCCATCATGGGCGACGGCGGACGTCTGTATAACGGCATGGACGACCGTCAGGTCGAGCTCATGCGCGAGATGGTCAGCGTGGCCGACCTCACCTTCCCCAACTACACCGAGGCCTGCTACCTCACCGGCATCCCCTTCCGCCCCGAGGGCATGGACTGGCCGGAGGCCTGCCGCATGCTCGACGGCATCGCCGCCATCGGCGCCCAGTCGGTGCTCATCACCAGCGCCCGCGTCGACGGCCACAGCTGCGTCATCGGCCGCCGCAGCGACGAATCGCTCGGCTTCCGCCAGAAAATCTCCGAAGGTCCTTATTTCCGCATCGACTACGACGAGATCCCCAAGGCGTTCCACGGCACGGGCGACATCTTCTCGGCCGTCCTCATCGGCCATCTGATGAACGGCGAGACGCTCCGCGAGAGTACCCGCACCGCCATGTCGGTGGTCAGCAGCCTCATCGAGCGCAACCTCGACCAGCAGGATCTCTGCCTCGGCATCCCCATCGAGAAGTGTCTCGACCTGCTTTAGATCTCCACCACCGCCCCCGGCCATGAGGCCACCGTCGCCGTCACCCATTCGGCCAGCCGGATCAGCAGATCCAGCGGCCATGCCGTGACGGCGCATGGCACCGCCATGTAGGCCAGCGACAGGCCCAGCATCAGCCCCGCCAGCGGCACCACGACGATGTTGGCGACCAGGAAGTAGACCGGTATCCGGTGGAATACCGTGGCCACGACGGGCAGGGTGGCCAGGGTGGCGAAGGTGCTGACCGCCGCCAGCTGCCACAGCCGGTTGTGGAAGGCCGTGATGACGGGCAGCGCCAGCAGGATGCCCGCCACGGCGCTGTACGACAGCTGCCACCCCAGGTCGAACAGCAGCTGCGGTTGCAGCCCCAGGGTGACGATGGCGGCGGCCGCCAGCAGGTTCAGGCGCGGCGTGCGCCGTCCCGTGATGTCGGAGATAATGAAGAAGCTGAACATCAGCGCCGCCCGCACGGTCGACGGCGCCATGCCGGTCAGCAGAGCAAAGGCCCACACGGCCACAAGCTGCACTGAGCCGCGGATGATGCGCCCCCGGCGCTCCTTGCCGAGCCCTATCAGGGCTGCCCCCACGATGCCGGCCAGCAGGCCCACATGCAGTCCACTGACGGACAGCAGGTGGGCGATGCCCGCGTCGCGGAAGGCGCTCTGCGTCGCCGGGTCGAGGTCGCCGCGCCATCCTAATGTCAGCGCCTCGGCCACACCGGCCCTCCGCCTGTCTATCGGCCCGCCCTGCATCCGGGCCAGCAGCCTCATCCGCAGCCGTTCGCAGCGGGCGCGGAGCGATGTGCTGTCGCGGCTGGTGACGAGGTAGTGGTCCGCCGTGGTGTACAGCCAGCGGCGCTCCGTGTCGGGGTAGGTGTGGATCAGCAGCCGGTCGCCGTAGCGCAGCGCGGCGGCGATGCTGTCCTTGCGCAGGGAGAGGGAAATCCTGCCGCTGGTCGGCCAGGCCGTCTCCCCGTTGCCGATGCTCTCCACGTCGGCCCGTGTGTGCCAGCTGCGTGCGCGCGGCGTGGGCGTCTCCGTCAGCCGCACCCTCAGAAACGCTTGCTCGGGGCATCCGATGGTCCAGTCGTTCTGCCGCTGCACCGCCATCAGCAGTCCGCCCACGGCCCCGCTGAGCATGACGGCGGCCGCCACGGCCGGTGCATGCACCCTGCGGAAAAGCAGCAGCCCCGCCCCCACCAGCAGGGTGCCGGCCGCCACAGCCCACAGCCATGCCGTAGGCTGCGGCACCAGGTGGCGGGCCGTAAGGATGCCCGCCATCAGGGCCAGCGCCACCGGCAGCAGGGGCATCTTGCGCATGGCGGTTGATCAGTTTAGTATCAGGTCGCTGGCGCGCACTTTGGGCACGTAGTGTACCCCCTCGCGGCGGTAGTAGGCGCGTGGGGCGTCGACCTCGGTCGGCACCAGCTCGATCTTCTCGGCCCCTTTGCCGACGGCCAGCACCATCAGCGGCTCCAGCTCCAGGCCCAGCGCCTCTTTCAGCTGCTCGCGGTTGAACGCCCCGATCATCAGCGTGTTGAGACCCATCTCCACCGCCTTCAGTGCCATGCTCTGCAGGGCGATCCCCAGGTCGATGTCGACCAGTTTGCTCTCCTTGGCCGCCGAGCAGCACACGATGAAGGCCTCCGGCTCGGTGCCGGGGAAGGGGAGGTGCAGCTCCGGCAGCGCCGCCCCCATGCGGATGCACGCCAGCGCGCGGTCGGCACCGCTGTCGCGCGTGACAAGGAAATACCTCAGCACCTGCTGGTTGCAGCCGCTCGGGATGCGGCTGCACACCCCCACGATGCGCTCCAGTTCGTGGCGGCTCACCACGTACTGCTTGTTGTAGCCGCGATAGCTGCGGCTCTTCAGCAGCAGTTCGTCGACCGTGTGGCCTATCCGCTTCACCTTCGGGCGGTTACTGCCCAATGTCTCTTCGTAGCGTTTCTCGAGGTAGTTGTCTGCCATATTTCTGTTGTTTTTGCTCTTCGAAAGCCCCTCTTTTGCTCGTCGGCCGAGTGGGGAAGGATAAAAAAGTTTCGGTTAGAATATGTTGGTTATCAGTATTTAAAAATGCTTCGTCGCTGTGGGTTGGAATTTTTTTTTGCCAGTTTGCAAAAAGTTCGTAATTTTGCACCCGTTTTCGAGAGAAAGAATGATCTGCTAGCTCAGTTGGTTTAGAGCGCTTGCTTGACAGGCAAGAGGTCAC
>CAMNIH010000059.1 GCA_946540365.1 uncultured Bacteroidales bacterium | reverse complement strand
GACTGAAGAACGACTGAAGAACGACTGAAGAAAAGGTAGACCTGACAGGGTGTCAGGGATGGCCGGGAGCGGGTGGATCGACACGGCAGTCATGACGTGTCGGCAGGACATCGAGAGAACAATTATTTTGCCATGTCAGAAAGTTTTCGTATCTTTGCAGTACGAAATAGATAAGAACAAATAAAACCTACAGCTATGAAACGCATTGCAATCTTAGTAGTTACAGTCCTGATGAGCCTGACTGCCTCAGCCCATTCAATCCGCTACTTCACCTACGCGCAAGCCCAACGGACGGTGCAGCACCTGAATGCACAGCAGGAACTGATGCTCTACTGCGGGTACGATTACGAGATCGAGACCTACGTGCTCATCAACGAGGTCTGGATGGAGCGCGTCAACTCGGCCTACTACGAGTTGTGGGTCTATGGCTACGATGCCTACACGGGCGACGAAGTGTATATGCCGCTGGATCTGCAGTGTGTGTGGCTGTACAGCGCCGGACGGATGTACAACGCAGCCCAGTACCTGCGGTTCCACACGACGGTGAGGACGCCGAGCTTCACCTGGTATGTGCCTAACTATCATCCCTTCACACGGCGCGTCCACATCGCGGGCTACATGCGCACCTACCACTACGACATCCACCGTCACGGCTGGATGCCGCCGGCGCCGCCGATGGGCGGATGGGGTCCGCACACCCAGCCTCCGCTGCCGCCCTACTACATGCGCACGCCGCAGACGCCTCCTCCCGCCCCGACGAACGCCTGGACGCCCGGCGTGGACCGTCCGCAGGTGGCCGGCACAACGCTGCGCAACAACACCGGCAGCCGTAGCGGCTCGACGATCCCCACCACGCGCCCCTCGACGAGCGGAAGCAGCACCGGCACGCCGGCCCCCACGCAACGCAACAGCGGTGCGGCACGGAGCGGCAACAGCGGCAGCACGACGACCCGCACGGGCGACAGCGGCACCACGACACGTACGACAGGCACCACCCCCACGCGCACCAATGCCGGCACCAGAGGCACCACCACGCGTAGCACCAACACCGCCACCGGCACGACGACCCGCAGCAGCGGAACCGGCACCACCACGCGCAGCGGCAACACCACGACGACCCGCAGCAGCGGAACCGGCACCACCACGCGCAGCGGCAACACCACCACGACACGCGACAACGCCACCGGCACCACCACGCGCAGCGGCAACACCACCACGACACGCGGCAGCGCCACCGGCACCACCACACGCAGCGGCAACACCACCACGACGCGCGGCAGCGCCACCGGCACCACCACGCGCAGCGCCAACACCACGACGACACGCGGCAGCGCCACCGGCACCGCGACACGCAGCACAGGCAGCGCCGGCACCTCGCGCAGAAACACCAGATAAGAGAAGCACTATGAAAGCCAGCGAATTGGTTCTTGCCCCGAACGGCAAACTATATCACATCCACTTAGACAGCAGCACCTTGGCCGACAAGGTGCTGTTGGTTGGCGACCCCGGACGGGTCGACATGTTCAAGGAGATTTTCGAGACGACGGAATACGAGTCGAGGAACCGCGAGATGCACGCCCTGACGGGCACCTACCACGGCACCCGGATGACAGCCCTCTCGACAGGCATGGGATGCGACAACATCGACATTGTGATGACCGAGCTCGACGCCGCCTTGAGAGTAGACAACGGGAAATGGAACGCCGACAGCGACAGGAAGCTGCAGGTGGTCCGCATCGGCACGAGCGGCTCGCTGCAGGAGCATATCGACTGCGGCAGCCATGTGGCGGCGAGCTACGCCATCGGGCTGGACGGCCTGATGAACTATTACCGCGAATGGGTGCCGCCACTGCCGGAGATGGACCAGCGCTTCATGCTCCACATGGGGCTCAACAGGAGGCTGGCACAACCCTACTGCGTGCAGGGCAGCAACGGGCTGCTGGGCAAAGTGGCCATCGACATGCACCATGGCATCACGGCCACGGCGCCGGGATTCTACGGCCCGCAGGGACGCACCATCCGCCTGCACCCCGCAATCGACGACCTGAACGAGAAGCTGGCCACCTTCAGCTGGGCCGACACCCCCGTGACCAACCTCGAGATGGAGACATCGGCCATCTACGGCTTCGCGCACCTGCTGGGGCACGAGGCGCTGACGGTGTGCCTCATCATCGCCAACCGGCCGAAAGGCACATTCCTCAACGACTACCACCCACAGATGCGCACACTGGTGGGCACGGTGATGGAGAGAATGGTTTGATATTCAAGAAAAAAAGAGGAAGAGGGGCGTGCCTTTCGCGGGGTGCGCCCCTATTTCATTGAAGCACGGCGCTGCTTGATGACTTCGTAGGCCTGGTTGATTTCCTTCATCTGGTCGGCGGCGTTGCGCTGCAGCTCCTCGCTCATGCCGGCCACACGGTCGGGGTGGTACTTCATGGCCATCTTGCGGTAAGCCTTGCGCACCTCGTCGTCGGTGGCCGAACTGTCGATGCCGAGCACACGGTAGGGGTCCTTGTTGTAGGAGGACGAGGTGCTGGCACGATGGGAGTAGCCGGAATAATCGGAGTAGTCGGACGAGCCGGTGCCCACATGGCGCTCATGGATAGAGGTGTAGTCGCTCTGCGAGATGCCAAGATATTGGGCTATGAGGCGCAACATGTTGAGCTCGGCCTGGTTGAAGTCGCCGTCGGCACCGCCGATGCCGAAGAGGAAGTCGACCATGTGGTAGCGTGTGTTGTAGTCGGTGTTGACCTTGATCTGCATACACACCTGGTCGATGGCGATGTCGTGTTCGACCATCTGCTGCAGCACCTTGAGCATTTCGCGGCCGCGCTCCTCGCCGTAGTTGGCCAGGAGGAAGCGTTTGACATAGTCAAGCTCGCTGCGCTTGACGGCGCCGTCGACCTTCATGACGGCGGCGATGAGGACCATCAGGGCGACATTGACATCCTGCTGGGTGCCGGTGTTGCGGTAGGGGCCGCGGTGGGAGCCCGTGCTGTCGGTCCAGCCTGCGCCGATCTGTCGGTCGGGCGAGATGACCCGGCCGAGCCAGTAGCCGAGGATGGCGCCGATGGGGCCGCCGATGGCCCAGCCGAGGCCTGCAAAAAGCCATTTGGTGAAGCTGCTCATGTGGAGTTCTGTGTTTTATGATTCAATTCGGGGCGTAGGCCACGAGGGGGGTTACTGCTTTTTGAGAATATCGTAGACGATGGACTGAATGTTGGTGCGGACATTGAGGCGGGCCAGCTTGTTGACGGCAGCGGAGGGGTGGACACGGTTGGAGAGGAAGACATAGACGAGCTGGTACTCAGGGTCAACCCAACACATGGTGCCGGTGAAGCCGGTGTGGCCATAGCTGGACTGGGTAGCCTCGTAGGCGGTCTGGGCGGTGCGGCTGGGGCTGATGAGCTGCTTGTCGAACCCGAGGGCGCGCCGGTTGCCCTGCTTCTCGAAATGGCGGCGGGTGAAGGTCTCGACGGTCTTTTCCTTAAGGTAGCGCTTGCCGTCGAGCTGGCCGCCGTTGAGCAGCATCTGCATGAGGAGGGCCACCTCGTCGGCCGAGGAGAAGAGCCCCGCATGGCCGCTGACACCTCCCATGGCGTTGGCGTTGGGGTCGTGGACGACACCATGAATCAGCCCACGGAGCGTGTCCTGCTCGGTGGGGGCGATCTGCGCGAGGGCGATGCCGTGGTTGAGCGGACGGAAGGTGGTGCGTTGCAGGCCCATGGGTTCGAAGAACTGCTCGGCCACGTACTGCTCGAGCGTCTGACCGCTGAGGCGTTCGACCAGGTCGCCCAAGAGGATGAAATTGAAGTCGCTATAGACCGACTTGTCGATCAGCGAGCTCTGGGCGATGAGCATGAGCATGCTGTCGCGGTCGGATGTCTTCCGCCAGTAACTGTCGAAGGCCTTGAGACGGGTCTGATGGCTGAGTGCCTCGCGGACGGTGATGTTGTCCTTGTCGGTCTTTTTCAGGTAGGGCAAGTATTTGCTGAGCTTGTCGCCGAGGCCGACCTTGCCCTCGTCGTAGAGCTTCATGACGGCCAGGGTGGTGGCGGTCGCCTTGGTGAGCGAGGCCAAGTCGTAGACGGTCTGCGGCGTGACGGCCGGCGACTGGGGGTCGTAGGTCTGATGGCCGTAGGCGCGGTTGAGGATGACGCGCCCTTTGTGCATCACCACCACCTGGCAGCCGGGCATGGCGGTGTCGCCGATGGCACGCTCGATCACCGTGTCGATACGACGGTCGATATTGAGGGTCAGGTCGTTGACGATTTCCTGACAAACGGCCTTGCGGTTCTCGCCAGGGACTTTGATCTCGTCGTGCAGGTAAGGCACCACCAGGCGGTGCTTGGCCGCGAGGACACGGCGGCAGTGGTAGTCGATGAGCGCCACGACGCTGTCGTCCTTGGCGGCGGCACTCTTGATGGCCTCGATGGCCTGCGGCACATCGGGCGGGAGAAGCAGGATGTCGTTGCCGGCTAAGAGCGCGGCCACCTCGCCGCGTCCCAGCCCGTAGGAATTGGTAACCCCCTTCATATCAAGGCCGTCGGTGATAACCAGGCCATCGAAACCCAGTTTGCCACGCAGCAGGCCGTTGACCATGACGGGGCTGAGCGACGAGGGCCGGTCGGGGTCGTAGGCATTCACCTGCAGGTGGGCCGTCATGATGCCGCCCACACCGGCAGCGATCATGCGTTTGAAGGGATAGAGGTCGATCGAGTCGATATACTCCAGCGTATGGTTGATGACGGGCAGCTCAAGGTGGCTGTCGGCATCGGTGTCGCCATGGCCGGGGAAGTGCTTGGCGACCGCCATCACCCCCTGGCTCTGCAAACCAAGGGCATACATGACGCCCAACTGGCTGACACGCTCACGGTCGGTGCCGAACGAACGGGTGCCGATGACGGGGTTCTTGGGGTTGGAGTTGATGTCGACCACCGGGGCGAAGTTGATATGGATGCCCATCATGCGGCATTGGCGACCGATTTCCTCGCCCATACGATAGACGATGCTGTCGGCCTCGGGGGTGAGCTGTCCGAACTTGGCATTGCGCGGGAAGCTGTACATGTCGCGCAGACGCATGCCCAGGCCCCATTCGCCGTCGATGCAGACAAGCAGCGGGACGCGGGCGTCCTTCTGGAATCGGCGTGTCATCGAGGCCTGACGGTCGGCGGTGCCGGCGAAGAAACAGACGCCGCCCACACCGTAGCCGTTGACACGCTCGGAGAACTCCTTGGCCTGCTTGTCGTTCATATCGAGGGGGACGCGGACCACCATCAGCTGGGCGATCTTCTGTTCGAGCGACATCTTGCTCATCACCTCGTCAATCCAGATAGCCTCCGGGTCAAGGTAGGTCAGCCCGCGCGAGTCGAACACCTGGGCTCGGCCAGCCCCGACGGCAAGGAACGTCAACATCATCAATATGCTTATCTTTCTCATATCTGCGTTTTTATTAATTTATCAATATAAGATACCTGTCTGGCACGAGGGTTGCCCTCGTAGTTCAGTATGACATAATCCGCCCGGTCCATCATCTCCTCGGCAGGGATCTGGTTGTTGATGCGGGCCATGATCTGCTCCCGCCCCACCCCGTCGCGCAAGGCAAGGCGCCGCAGGCGTTCGTCGAGGTCGAGGTAGACGCATATCACACGGTCCATCAGCCGGTCGAAGCCGTAATCGAACAGGATAGCACTCTCGAACAGGACGTAGGGAGCGTCGCTGTGCAGCTGGCAGAAATAGTCGAAATCCCGAATCACACGGGGATGAATCATTGCGTTGAGCCCCTCGAGCAAGCGGCGGTCGGCGAAGACACGCCCGGCCACGGCCCGCTTGTCGACACTGCCGTCGGGCAGGAAGACCCCGTCGCCCAGCAGCGCACGCAACTCGTCAAGGAAATCAAGGTCGTAGTAATAGCGCGCCGCAACGATGTCGCAGATAAAGCACGGCACCCCGAGCTGTCTGAACTCGGCCACCACGGTGCTCTTTCCGCAACCGATGCCTCCCGTGATACCCACCTTCTTCATTGGATAACAACACATTGTACCTCGCTGGGCGAGATGTATCGCGGTCTGACATGAGAGGGGAACTGAACCAGTTGCGGCGTCAGGCGTCCGTCGGAAGCGAAGAGATCCTGGTATCTGACAGCCACCACGAAATCGTGGGGCACGTTCAGGTCGCGCTGCGCCACCCAGGCACGCACCGTCACCTCCTCGGGATAGAGCTTGTACGATACCGATGTGTCGGCATCGGTCACACGGATCGGCACACGGAAGTCACGCTCGACATAGGCCTCGACCGGCAGCGTGATCGTCACCTCGGTGGCCGAAGGGTACACGTCAGAGTAATTCTTCCACACGGGGTCGAGTGGCAATGTGTACACACCGCTCTGCTTGATATTCTGGAAAGTAGAGGCCGACACATTCAGTTCGTCGATTTGTGCCAGCACCTCGGCGGGGCCATAGAGGGTCACCGTCGATGGGGTGACCTTGGGTTCGCCGTAAAGGCCATACTGTTCGCTGAAATAGAACTCGACATCGTTGATACGGGGGACATAGGTCCGGCTGGCGCGCGGGGCCAGGGTGATCCGCAGGGAGTCGACATCGCTGCTCACCTGCCGGATGCCCACAGCCACACGCTTCAGCTGTTCGTTCAACGAACTGACAGCCACAGCGTCTCCGTCTTTGGGAACCGTGACTTTCACCGTGGGTCGGCTGTGTCGCAAACTGTTGAGCAAGGCGTTGGTGGCCGACATTGTCGCTTTGATATCCACGACGGTATCAGCCGACAAGACAGCATAGCGCACGGTATCATACCCCGTCATCTGCACCCGTACCCGCATGGGATACTCGGCCTCGTCGGACATGGATACCCCCAGCCACACCAATGCAGTGAGTCCCAGTATGACCAGGAAGTGCTTCACTTCTTCTCCTCGGTCTTGGGTTCCGGAGCAGGCTGGATCATGCTCTTCTCGACGGTCATGATGACGCCGTTCGACACCTCAACCTCGACGGTATGGGTATCGACAGCATGCACCTTGCCGTAGATGCCGCCCGAAAAGACCACACGGTCGCCTTTCTTCAGCGAGTTGCGGAACTGCTGCTCCTCCTTCTCTTTCTTGCGCTGCGGACGCATCATCAGGATCCACATCACCACGAGGATGACAATCATCCAAATCCACATCGAGCCACCACCGGCTCCGCCCTGCTGGGCCTGTAAAAGAATCATATCTATCATATTACTGTACATTTTTTTAGTGAGACACTTGTGCTAAAATCTTCAGTTTGACGCGCGACGGCTGCGCATTGGTCACCACGGTGACTTCCTGGAACTGCTGGCCGCTCTTTCCGGCGCTCTTGAAGGTGACCGTGATGTAACCCTCGCCGCCCGGCGCAATCCTGTCTTTGGGATAGTCGGCTATCGTGCAGCCACAGGTGGCGCCGCAACCCGAGATGACCAGATCGGCCGTGCCGGTGTTGCGGAAGTGGAAGCTGTAGCTGATGCTCTCCCCTGCCGACAACCGCCCGAAATCATGCACATCGCTGTCGAAGGCTATGACCGGCATCTTCTCCGTCTCGTTGAATCCATCGGCACTCTTCGGATTGCGTATCAGGTCGATATCAGCGTCGGAGGTCTTCTGACGGCATCCGACGAACGACAGCGCCACGAGGCATATAAGAACTATTCTTTTCATTTCTCTTCTCCAAATTCGTTGAGCAGGCCGCGACCCGCTTTCTTGATTCTTCCCTGCGAACGCAACTCCAGGATCAGCTTATCCAGGATGCCGTTGATAAACAGGCGGCTGCGCTCGGAACTGAACTCCTTGCTCAATTCGATATACTCATCCACGGTCACCTTCTCCGGAATGGAGGGACAGGCCGTCAACTCTGTGACTGCCATGTTGATGAGCAGGATGTCCATCAGGGCCACCCTGTCGAACTCCCACCCCTGAAGGCGCTGGCGGATCATCTCATCGCACTCCTGCCGTCCGGCCAGGCTCCCCTTCAGCAGCTGACGGGCAAAGTCCATGTCGGCCTCGTCCTTCTCGATACGGCGGTCGTACATGATGGGCCATGCCATAGCCTCGTCGAACCCGCTCTCGTCGAGGGTCTTCAGCATCATGAAGTTGTATTGGGCAATCTGCTCGAAGTCGTCCTCCCACAGCAGGCTCCGCTCACTGATGGTGGCCACCAGGGCGTCGCGGTTCATCAGATAGCGGAACAGCGCGATCGCCATCTCCTTGTCGGCCTTGTAGTCGCTCTCCGGGAACGACAGGTACTCGCAGTACATCTTCTGCTTGCGGAAGTCGATGAACGTCTCGCGCACCAGGTCCTCGTTGGTCTCCCACAATCCGGCCCACTGCTCGGCATATTTCCGCAACTCGAAGTTGTCGGCCATACGGCGCAGGAAGCTATTGTTCAAAAACTTGCGGTTGGGCTGCTTCTCCGCCTGGGTGGCGAGGAATTTCTTCCGGCCCTCCTCGATCACACGCTCCCCCACCTCGAGCATCTTGGGCATCAGGGCCACTTGGATGACACCCAGCTCGTTGAGCCTCCCGATGTGGTATTCGAAGTTCTTGACGGCCGATATGGCGTCGCGTCCCTCCATCTGACAGGCATACAGCTCCTGTAGTACTTTGCAGCGTAAGAAATGTCTACTTAACATTTATAACACAATATTGATAATCTTTTTCGGAACAAAAATGACCTTCTTCGGCTCGGCGGTCAACCATTTGGCGGCGTCGGGCGCTGCCTTGACGGCCTCGAGTACGTCGCTCTGCGTGGCGGTGGCCGGCAGGTCGATGGTGAATCGCATCTTGCCGTTGAACTGCACGGGGTACTTCACCGTGTCCTCCACCAGGTACTGCGGGGTCACCTCGGGCCAGGCGGCATCGCACACCGTGGTGTCGTGCCCCAGCTGGTGCCACAGCTCCTCGGCGATGTGGGGGGCGAAGGGGGCCAACAGGATCACCAGCGGCTCCAGCACCTCGCGGCTGCCGCACTTGAGGTCGGTCAGCTGGTTGGTGCAGATCATGAAGGTCGACACCGACGTGTTGAACGAGAAGCGCTCGATGTCTTCCGTGATCTTCTTGATGGTCTGGTGCAGTATCTTCATCTCCTCCTTCGTCGCACCCGCCTGCCCCGTCTGGCCGGCCAGGCTGTTGTCATACAGCTTCCAGAACTTCTTCAGGAAGCGGAAGACGCCCTCGATGCCGTTGGTGTCCCACGGCTTGGCCTGCTCCACCGGGCCGAGGAACATCTCGTACAGGCGCAGCGTGTCGGCACCGTAGCGGGCCACCAGGTCGTCGGGGTTCTGCACGTTGTACATGCTCTTGCTCATCTTCTCCACCTCCCAGCCGCACACATATTTGCCGTCCTCAAGCTCGAACCTTGCGTCGGCAAACTCGGGCCGCCATTGGCGGAAGCGCTCCACGTCGAGCACGTCGTTGTCCACGATGTTGATGTCCACATGGATGGCCGTCACATCGTCCATATTCTTGATGAGACCCTTCGAGATGAAGAGGTTGTTGTCCTGCTTCGAGCGATAGACGAAGTTGCTCCGCCCCTGGATCATACCCTGGTTGATGAGTTTCTGGAAGGGCTCCTCCTTCTTGGCCATGCCAAGGTCGAAGAGGAACTTGTTCCAGAAGCGTGCGTAGATCAGGTGACCCGTGCCGTGCTCGGCGCCGCCCACATAGAGGTCGACATTCTGCCAGTACTGCACGGCCTGCTCCGAGAAGTACGCCTCGTCGTTCCGTGGATCCATATAGCGCAGGTAGTAGCCGCTGCTGCCGGCAAAGCCAGGCATGGTGCTCAGCTCCAGCGGGAAGACCGTCTTGTTGTCGATCCGGCTCTTCTCCACCACGCAACGCTTCTCCACATCCCAGGCCCAGCGCTCGGCGTGGCCCAGCGGCGGCTCGCCCGTGGCGGTGGGCTTGAAGTCCTTCACCTCCGGCAGCTCCAGCGGCAGGCACTCCTCGGGAATGGTATAGGGGGTATTGTCCTTGTAGTAGATGGGGAACGGCTCGCCCCAGTAGCGCTGGCGGCTGAAGATGGCGTCACGCAGGCGGTAGTTCACCGTGCGGTGGCCGATGCCCATCTCCTCAATCTTGTCGATGACGGCCTTCATGGCGTCCTTCACCTTCATGCCAGTGACAAAGCCGCTGTTGACCGAGTAGCCGGTCTTGGCGTCCATGCTCTCCGTCCATGTGGCGGGGTCGCTGGTGACGTCCTTCTCCAACGAGACCACCTGGCGTATCGGCAGGTTGAAATGGCGGGCGAAGGCGAAGTCGCGGCTGTCGTGGGCGGGCACTGCC
>CAMNIH010000058.1 GCA_946540365.1 uncultured Bacteroidales bacterium | reverse complement strand
TGGCCATGGCCAACGCCGTCACCTTCTCGGCCCCCGAGGCCATCTTCCTCATGGGTGGCCCCGCCCAGGTGGGCGAACCCCTGCTCAAACCCCTGCGCGCCGCCTTCGACCGCTACCTGCTCAACATCTTCAGTGGCACCTGCCAGATCCGCATGAGCGAGCTGAAGGCCAACGAGGTGGCCATCCTCGGCGCCGCGGCATTGATCAAGATGAAATAGAAAACGACAGGTCTTATAGGACATATAAGTCTTATAGGACCTATAGGTCTTATACAACCTTATAATGAAGAAACAACACATTGTTCTTGTAGTGGCCATGTTGCTTGTCGTCTCCTGTGCCGACAAACCCCTGACCACATACGTCAACCCGCTGGTCGGCACCGACGGCCACGGCCACACCTTCCCCGGTGCCATCGTCCCCTTCGGGCAGATCCAGCCCAGTCCCGACACGCGCCTCAGCGGTTGGGACGGCTGCAGCGGCTACCACTACTCGGACGACACGATCTACGGCTTCAGCCACACCCACCTCAGCGGCACCGGCTGCGAGGACTACGGCGATGTACTCCTGATGCCGGTCGACCAGCAGCAGCTGCAGCAGGTGGCCTTCGGCGAGACGATGCGCGAGGGCTACAAGCGCCACTTCCAGCACAAGAACGAGACCGCCCGGGCGGGCTACTACAAGGTGATGCTCGACGAGAAGAACATGCCGTCGACCATCGTCGAGCTGACGGCCGACCGGCGCGTGGCCTACCACCGCTACACCTACGTGCAGGATCAGGGCAACGCCATCGTCATCGACCTGCGTCACCGTGACGTGCTGCTCAGCGGCCGCATCATGCTGCGCGACGGCATGCTGGTGGGCTGGCGCGAGAGTTCGGCCTGGAACCCCGACCAGCACCTCCACTTCGCCATCCGTAGCGATGTGGACTTCAAGGAGGTCCGCTTCTCCGACGACTCCACCCAGGCCATCGTCATGCTGCCTGCCGGCACCAAACAGGTGGAGTTGCAGGTGACCATCAGCGGCGTCGACATCGAGGGCGCCATCGGCAACCTCATCATGGCCCGCAGCCACACCTTCGACGAGGCGCGCCGCGCCGCCGACCAGACCTGGGAGCAGGCCCTCGGCAAGCTGAAGGTCGACGGGGGCTCGAAGGAGCAGAAGCGCTGCTTCTACACCGCCCTCTACCACTGCATGACGGCGCCCTACCTGTGGAGCGACGAGGACGGCCGCTACCGCGGCACCGACAACCAGATCCACGTCGTGGACGAGGGTAGGGAGGTGTACACCGTCTTCTCGCTGTGGGACACCTACCGCGCCCTGCACCCCCTGCTGACGCAGATCGAACCCGAGCGCACGGTCGACTTCGTCTACACCGCCATGAAGAACTACGAGCAGGGCGGCGAGCTGCCCATGTGGGAGCTGGCCAGCCACGAGACCCACTGCATGATCGGCTACCACGCTGTGCCGATGATGCTCGAGGCCTATATCCACCTGGCCGAGCCTGACGGCACCCTGGCGGGCTACACGCCGAAGCAGATGGTCGACGCCATGGTGGCCACCAGCAACCGCACCGAGGCCCACCGCGCCTATGGTGCGCAGGGCTACCTCAGCTCCGAGGTCGACAACGAAAGCGTCAGCAAGACCCTCGAATACGCCTACGATGACTGGTGCATCGCCCAGATGGCCGAGCTGGCCCACGACACCGCCACGGCGCGCACCTACTGGATCCGCAGCCAGAGCTGGCAGAACATCATCGACAGCAACGGCTTCGCCCACGCCAAGCGCAACGGCGGTTGGGTGACGCCTTTCGACCCCACCGAGGTGAACAACCACTACACCGAGGCCAACTCGTGGCAGTACAGCACCTACGTGCCGCACGACATCGACGCTTGGGTGGAATACCTTGGCGGCAAGGAGAATGCACTTGCGTTCCTGGATAGCCTCTTCGAAGGCAACAACAAGATGAGCGGCCGCGACCAGGTGGACGTCACCGGCTTGGTGGGCATGTACGCCCACGGCAACGAGCCTTCGCACCACGCTGCCTGGCTCTACACGCTGCTGGGTCAGCCGGAGAAGACGGAGAAATATGTCCATTACATCCTCGACCAGTTCTACACCAGCCAGCCCGACGGCCTCTGCGGCAACGAGGACTGCGGCCAGATGAGTGCCTGGTATGTGTTGGCTTCGCTGGGCATGTACGAGGTGTGTCCCGGCAGCGGCGTGTGGGTCGAGACGGAGCCGCTGCTCAAGGTGAAGGACTTCAAGCGCCTGCCGCTGGCCGTGGCGCTGACCGACCAGACGTGCCCCGACAGCCACCGCATCACCCCGGTGCCGGTGGCCGACGACTGGCAGATGCGCTACACCGGCGAGCGCCACGACGTGGCCCTCTCGGTGCCGCATTGCCCCGAGGCCAAGATATACTATGCCGACCTGGATTACAAATATTTCCGCGAGCCCTACAGCGGCCCGGTGTCCGTCGGCCAGTGGTTGTCGGCCTATGCCGAGAGCGAGGGCCGGTTGCGCAGCCCGCATGTCGACATGCGCTATTCACGCGTGCAGACCGACAAGACGGTCAGCTACCTCACCCAGCCTGCGCCGCAGTATACCGAGAACGGCCCCGAGGGCATGGTGGATGGCATCTACGGCACCACCAACTACCGCATCGGCGGCTGGCAGGGCTGGCAGGAGGACATGGTGGCAGTGGTCGAGCTGGATCAGGTGCAGACCATCCGCTCGGTGGGCGTCGACTGCCTGGAGCAGATGCGCTCGTGGGTCTTCTTCCCGCGCGGCGTCACCGTGGAGTACAGCCTCGACGGCGAGCAGTGGAGCACCTATGGCAGTGTGCTGAACAACCGCTTCCCGCCCATCCATCCGCGCCAGGAGGAGTGTACGCAGTACACCTTCACCGTCAACGGGTCGGCCCGGGCCAAGTATGTCAAGGTCACCGCCCGCAACTTCGGCGCCCTGCCCGAGTGGCACGTCAGCGCCGGCCAGCAGGCGTGGGTCTTTGTGGATGAAATCATTATAAAATAGTACAATATGAAGAAACGCATCTTGACGGGCCTTGCCCTTTGCGCCATCAGCGCCACCTTTGCTTCGTGTGGCAGCAAGCTCTGCTACTGCTACGAGAACGGCTACGAGCAGGAACTTTACATCAGTCCCGATGTGGCGTGCAATGCCTACAGCACCGCGTCGCGGGGCTGTGTGGAGCAGCACGAGCGCATGGATCCGGGCCAGGTGGCCTACAAGTAGTCCCGGACTGAGTGTTCGCCTTGCAAAAGGGTGTCCCATAAGTCCAAAAGCCCGTTACGGGCGATAGTGTTTAGCCGTGGGCGTCAGCCCACGGAAGCTGATATGATACATCTCCAAAGAGCCCTGCAAGGGCGACACTGAATTGAATGTCAATGTGTCGCCCTTACAGGGCTCTAATTCCATCGCTATATTATTCCCGGGGGGGCGCTCGTCAAGCTCGCGGGGCACCCCCCCCCGGCTATTCGCTACCGTCTATAGGACACCCTCATATGTTTTTTTGATGAGGCCCCCCCTACAGGACAACGATGGCGTTCGACACCGGCCGCTGCCCCTCGTGGTCGTGGCGGCGGTTGTCGGACGGATAGTTGACCACTCCGTCGTGGGGTCGGTCATGCACATACATGGTGGTGCTGCCGCCGCCGTCGAGGTTGATGGCCTCGGTGCATCCCAGCCACCGCATCACGCGTTGCAGTTCGGGGATGGAGAGCCCCTCGGCCTGATGACGGAAGCGTCCGTCGGCGACCACCAGCAGGGTGGTGCCGTCGGGCCGCAGGCCCAGGGCCGTGCGGTTGTGGCGGTGGGTGACGAAGGTGCGGTCGTCGCGCTGGGGCACATAATGTCCCTCGCGGAGCAGCATCGGGCCGGCGGTCATGATGTCGCCGTGGGAGAGCACATCCTCCCACATGCGGTTGCTGTCGGGCACCCATAGACGGGTGGGGCCGAGGGTCAACGTGGCGTACTGGTAGTATTTGCGGTTCACGCTGTCGTCTTTCTGCGGTGTGTTCTCGCCCCGCAGTTGGCCGTCGATGCGGAGGTAGCAGATGGGATTGCCCTTGTCCATGTCGAAGAAGGAACCGTTGACGGCGGCGTAGGCGTTGGTGCGGCGCGCCAGGTCGGAGACGGTCGTCAGCACGCTGTCGTGGACGAATGCCAGGCGCCGGTGCGAGCGGGCGGGGATCTCGATGACGCACAGGTGCTGCGCCGAGCAGAAGAGCGCCCCCTCGCCGAACTGGTAGCGTTTCAGGTAGAACCCCTCCAGGGTGTCGACACTCCATTCGGCGTTGGTGACCCGCAGCGAGTCGACGCTGTAGTCGACCTGTGCGTGGCAGCCGGTCAGGATGAGTAGCAGGGCAATCAGCAGTGACGTGTTCTTCATGGTATCAGTTCTTTTCGGCAAAGCGTTGCATGACGTCGGCGGCGTAGGTCTTCGACACCGGTATGTCGTCCACCCCCTCCTGGTCGATCTCGGCGTAGATGCCGTCGGGCGCTTTGCGGAGGAGCTTCACTTTGTTGAGGTTGAGGTAATAACTGCGGTGGCAGCGCACCAACGATCCGCCTGCGCAAAGCTCTTCGATGCCCTTCAGCGTGTTGCGGAGGCTGTAGCGCATCAGGCGGCTGCCGGTGACGTAGAGGATGGTGACATAGTTGCCTGCTGCCTCGATGCTGATGACATGCTCGGAGCTGACGACCAGCTTGACGGTGCCTTTCTCATCGACAAAGCGGAGCATCCCCTTGTCGTCTTCGGTGTCGTGCTGCCGCAGGCGTACGATGGTGCGCTGGGCTTCGGCGATGCGCAGGTCGCGGTCCATGCGCTCCACCAGCAGCCAGTAGAAGGCGTAGGGGTAGAACGCCACGGAGAGGTAGATGAGCAGGACCAGGGGGAGGTGTCCGAGGTAGCTCTGGTGCAGGTAGAGCGAGAGGAAGAGGTCGATGAAGAGGGCGGTGGCTGCCACCTCGCCCATCTGCCACAGCAGGTAGTCCCCTTCGCGGATGCGGGCCGTGTGGGTGGTCAGAAGCAGGATGGTGCGCGAGAGGGCCGTGGTCACCAGGATGATGGCGCAGCAGATGGGCAGGCACAGCGCCTGGTGCTGGTACCACAGCTGGATGGCGGCATCGGAGGCACCCATGTCGCTCAGGCTGGTGGACTCCTCGCCCAGCCCGTAGTCGGGGGTGTAGATGATGGCAAAGAACATGACGAACACCACCAGCCCGGCGATGAACATGATGTTGCTTTTGATAGAGTATATCGTCTTGGGAATCTTCATTGTCTGCGTGTTTTTTTACTGCTCTTGGCTTTCGGTTTGGCACCGAAGAGTTCGCTCCAACGGTCGAAGTCCTTGGTCAGTTTGAGGCCCACACCTTGTTTGTAGGGAAGGTCCATGCGGGTGTAGTCGTTGGTGTTGGTGCGGTTGTAGGCATAGAGGTGTATCAGCGGGCTGAGCCGATAGCCGACCAGAGCGTCGATGACGGCGCTGTTGACGTCGCTGGTCTCCAGTTCGCGGTTCTCGCCGCCGTAGCCCAGGGTGCTCTCCAGGTAGAGGCGCCCCCAGTCTTTGCTGATATTCACGTCCACCTGGTTCTTGGTGAGCTCGTTGCCGGCCTTGTAGTCCACGCCGATGTCCATGCCGGTCATGTCGGACAGGATGCTGTTCAGGGCGCTGATGCTGCCCGAGGTGGCGATGTTGCTGTTGACCGACGTGCTGTTGGCGTTGTAGAAATGGCCGAAGGCCAGCAGCGAGAGGGTCTGGTTCAGCATGTCGCGCTCGCTACTGCGGTCGATGTAGTCGAACACCTCCTCCTCGACGCTGGCATCGACGCCCGGCAGACGCAGGTCGAAGTTGATGGTCGGCTCCTGCAGCGTGCCTGCGATGGCGATGATGTCATCGACCTGGATGTATTTCTGTTTGCCGTTGATGTCGGTCTGTCCGCCGGTGAGGGTCGACAGGTTGACCCGCTGCGAGTAGACGGCCCTCAGGTCGAAGCGTGCATCCGGCAGTGAGCCCTGGAAGTTGAGGTTGCTTCCGTTCTCGAGGGTGAATTCTTTCGATATGAGCGAGATGGCGCTGAACTTCATCGTGCCCGACGATATTTCGTAGCTGCCCAGCACCTGCGGCTCGTCGGATCCGGCCATGCTCAGGTGCAGGTCGCCGGTGCCGCTGGCGCCCACGTTGACGGTAATCTCCGAGAAGTCCATCGGCAGGTTGAGTTGCAGGTCGGGGGTGATGGACAGGTCGAGCTCGAGCTCCAGTTTCTGCTCTTTCTGCTGCTGCGTCTTGGCGGGGGCGGCGTCGGGTTGGTCGCTGACGAAATGGATGTAGTTCTGCGCCTTGACCTGCCGCTGGTCGTTCACTGGGACGGTCAGTTCGCAGCCCGGCAGGGTGCGGGCGTCGATGTAGACCTGCAGCGCGTTGATGGGGCCGCTCACGCTGCCTTCGGCCGACGCGAGCACCCTGCCGCTGAGGTCGTCGCCTTGGTGGCGGTCCAGCACGAGCAGGTTGCCGGTGGTCAGCAGCAGGTCCAGCTGTATGTTGTCGAGATCCTCATAGTTGATGGATCCGCTCACGTAGGCGATGCTGTCGCGTGGATCGCGGATGCGGAAGCCCTCGAGCATGATGCGCTTGTTGGTGAACTGTATGTTGTCGTTGAAGAAATAGGTGACCCCGGTCATGTCTATCTGCATCGCCCCCTCTTCGACCAGCGCCTCGCCCACGATGACCGGGTGCGCGAGCGAGCCTGTGATGTCGAAGTTGCCGTGCAGGCGCCCCTCGAAGCGGCTCGAGAAGTCGCTCAGCAGCGGCGCCACCAGCCCCAGCTCGAAGCGGTCGAAGCCCACGTTGAAGTTGATGTCGGCATCCGGTTTGCCCAGTTCCATCCATCCGTCGGCGGTCAGCTGGTCGCCCTCGACGTTAAGGTTCAGTATGTTGAGCTCGGCATTCCAGTTGCTCTTGAGGCTTACGTCGCCCAGCGATTGGCGGTTCACCACACAGCTGTCGACCGTCAGGTTGGCGTTGAAGTAGGGGATGTCGTTCAGTCCGTAGAGCGAGAAGCGGCCGTCGATGTCGCCGTTCAAGGCGATCGGGCTGTTCTGCAGGATGACGTCGGTGATTCCTTTGACGTTGAACTGGCCGAAGATCAGTTCGATGAAGTCGTTGTTCTGACGGTTGATCTGCAGCTTCGCCTCGACCGACTGGCGGTCGCTGTGCAGCCGGATGCCCTCGCCGTTCAGGCGGAACCCTTCGGTGGTGGCTACGCACATGCTGTCGATCTGCAGCTCCCACGGCGTCTGCCCGATGACGAAGCCGGGCTTCAGCACGCCGATGCATCCGTTGCGGTATTCCAGCTCGACATCGCCCTGCGAGGTGGTCTCGGCGTTGCCCCAGGCCAATTCGAGCAGCGCGTGTCGGGGATTGCTGGTCAGCAGCAGGTCGGCCCGTTGCAGCAGCTCGACGGTTCCGATATCGAGCAATTGGCCTTCGAGTCGCACCACGTAGTCGCCCCCCTGCCGCTGTCCCTGCAGGCCAAGGTCGGTGCAGAGCAGCGACCCGTAGCGGATGGAGTCGCCGCGCAGCACAAACTTCAGCAGCTCCGCGTTGTTGTAGTTGCCGGTCAGGCGGGTTCGCCGCGCCACCATCAACTTGTCGGTCAGGCCGCGGAGGAAGCGGCCGTCGTCCTTCCACAGGGCGTGCAGGCTCAGCTGGCTCTTGCCGATGGCGGCACGCTCGTCGTCGCTGAGGGGGGTGATCTCGGCCAGCTCGCTCGGGAGGGCCTCGCTGCCCATCTGTCTGGCGATGAGCGGCAGGTCGCTGTAGCGGAACTTGCCGTTGACGCTCATGTCGAGGGCGTCGCTCACCAGCCTCAGGTCTTTGTAGCCCTCGTTGGCATCGACGTTCACTGCCAGATGGGCCATGCGCACACGTCCCACCTGGGTTCCGGTCAGCTGCAGGTTGCCCTGCATCGTGTCCAGATTGCGCCCCTCCACGGCCACCTCGGCACGGGTGCGCACCACGCCGTATTCCGTGGGCAGCAGCTTGAAGGCCTCGGCGTCCAGGTTCTCTATGTTCAATATGCCGCGCAGGCTCTTCAGCGAGTCCAGCAAGGCGAATTCCGATTGCAGGGAAAGCAGCGCCAGACTGTCGGTCGACTGCACGTTGACCTTGCCCACGCCGCCGTCCATCTTGCCTTCCACATATACCGGTGCCAGCCGGTGGCCCTGCACCACGCTGTTCAGCAGCTGCCCGTCCATGGTGGCCCGCAGGGTCTTCAGATCTTTCGGATTGCGCAGGTCGCCGCTCAGGCTCATGTCGAACCCCGTGCGGTTCAGCCACTCGCTCTTGAGGAATCCCAGCGACAGCCCCTCGCTCCCCATCTCCATATTCATGCGCATGACGCCCTCCTCGGTGGGTTGCAGCAGCGCGTCGGCATGCAGATTGCCCAGGCCGCTGACCACATTCAAGTTGGCCGTAGTGATCTCGTGCAGCCCTCCGCGCACCCGCCCCTCGAGGTCGAGGTGCTCCGCCTGCCGCACGACAGGGAGCTTGTCGATGTTCACTCCCGCCCATGCCAGCACGGGCCGCAGGTCGTCGAGGTGGGTGCGGAAGCGCTCGATGTCCAGGTCCACCACCATGCTGTCGGGCTGCGTCACGTCCTGCAGGCGTCCGGCCACCATCAGGTTCGACCGGTCGGCCCAACTCACGGCGAGGTCGGTCGTCAGATCGTTGATCGCGCCGTTCATCCAGCCGGAGGCCTCCACCTGGTTGTCCAAGCCCCACAGCGCCGGCGCCCAGTAGGCGGCATCGGCCAGGGACACGCTGGTCCCCTCCTTGATCGTGATGTCGTGCTGCACATCGTTCACGTAGTCGGCCATCCCATCCCAGCCGTCGTAGGTGATGCTCACCTCGGCAAGCACCGTGCTCCGGGGGGTCCGTGCCTCGAAGTTGGTGACCGTGATGTCGTGCGGCCCCACATGCACGTCGGCGGCTATCTTGTCTGCCCTGAAGCCGCTCCGCTCCGTCGTGCTCAGCCGCACCAGCTTCACCGTCACATCGTCGTTCACCACGTGTATGTTGCGCGCCCGCGCCCGTATGTCGAAGAACTCCATGTGCGCGATCTTCACCCCCTCGTCATACTCGGGCCCCGGAATCTCCGGCAGGTCCATCCGGTAGCGCACACGGTTCAGCGTCACCGCCTTCACGTCCACCGTGAACGTGCCGTCACCCCATTTCAGGGGCTTCCTGTCGGTGTAGTAGTCAATGATGTATTGCAGGTTCGTGACCGGAAGGTCGCGCCCCTCCTCCTCGCGGATCGCCAGGTGGTAGTATCCGTCGCGCAGGTAGACGCGGTCAATCGACAGCGTCGAGCCCTTCAGCGGGAACCGCTTGAAACTCGTGCTCAGCCGCTCCACGTTCAGAATCGTGTCCCCGTCGGGGGCCACCAGCAACACGTTGTTCAGGATCAGATGGTCCCACGGCATGAAATGCAGCGCCCCAATCTTCACCTCGCCGCCCCATTCGCTTGAGAAATAGCGTCCTGCAGCCGCTCCCAAGTACGACTGTACCACCGAATAGTTGACTGCCGCCACCGCGATGTATACCACCAGCAGCAGCCCCAACAGTATCCGGCCCGCTATCTTCCAAACCTTGTTCATTCGTTGCTAAAAACGCAGTCCGCCCTATTTTATTATATCTAATCGAATTAAATTTATAAAGAATTTTACAAATCAATGCCTCGTTGAATCCTCCGCACCATCCCATTGTGCAGGTGTCAAGCATGCATCTTCCATGCATCAACCATGCATCAACCTTGCATCCCCTCTGCATCGACTCTGCATTTGGACAGGCTGGAAGGTTCGCCCCCCCCTCGAAGCCCCCTATAGGGATAGGATGAGTCTACCTTTTCTTCAGTCGTTCTTCAGTCGTTCTTCAGTCGTTCTTCAGTGATCACTGAAGAACGACTGAAGAACGACTGAAGAAATGGTAGACCTGACCTCTCGTCATGGTATCGCGTGTTTTCGTGTAAGTGATTGTTCTGTAGTTCATTATACGTGTATAGGACTTTTGGGGGGCTTTTTTCGGAGGAAGGGATGCAAATTTTGCACTTTTTTGGTGTTGTAGGGGAGTTTTTGCAGGGGTGATACAAGAATGCAGTATAAATTTTTTTAATCAAATCAGTATTGATTGACAACGTTTTGTGGAATTATGAGAAATTTTTTTGAAAAAATATTTTGTCAGTTTGGAAATTGGTCGTATCTTTGCATCCGCTTTCGCTCCGAGAGGGGGCTGTTGAAAAAAAAGCAAGAGAAATTTGAAATTGATGAGAAGAAAGAGATAGCGTGTGTCGACCATCCTGTACAGACAGGGTGGGAGATACGGAGACGAGTCAAGAAGGTAAAAAGAACAATTCTTAC
>CAMNIH010000057.1 GCA_946540365.1 uncultured Bacteroidales bacterium | reverse complement strand
GTGTTCCCCGTCACTCGACCACCACGCGGTGGCTGCTGACGCCCGATGCCGTGGTGGCGACAAGGATATATACGCCTGCATCCAAGGCCCTGACGTCGACGGCACGTTCCGTGCCCGGGTTCTTCCATTCGCCGACCATGCATCCCCTGATGTCCGTCAACAGCAGGCGGACCATGGGCTCGGAGGCCCTGACAGTGAAGCAGCCCGAGGCCGGATTGGGGGCGACGGCGAGCGTGGGGACGGTCGGTGTACCCTCGTCGATGCCGAGCGGATGGCAGGGGTTGGCGACGGTGACGTCGGCCGCGTTATAGTAGGCGTTCACGGCCGCAGCCAGCGTGTCGCCGTAGCTGTTGGTCACCCAGTAGTTATAGTAGCGGTCCTGCGGTCCGCCGTGGTGGTACTTGATCAGGAGCGTGCCCGGCGCCACACGGACGGTGGCCGTCGAGGTGCGGTCGGTGGAGGTGTGGGCGGCGGTGCCGTAGACGAGCCCCGAGGGCGACTCGAAGGAGAGGTGCGCGTTGTTGGCCCAGCTGCTCCCCGCACGCGTGCATTCCATGACGACCGTCAGCGGGCAGTACTCGCTCTCGTCGTAGGCGGCCTGCGTCACGGTGAGCACCGCCGTGAATCCCAGCTGGCTGAAGGTGACGATGGCGGTGCGCTCGGCACCGGTGGTGTTCTCCGTGGCGGTGACGCTCACCTGGCCGAGGCGCTGGAACGAGGTGTCGCTCAGCGTGATCCAGTCGGCGGACGTGCTGGCCGTCCACGGGGCGTCGGTGGTATCGCAGGTGGCCAGCCACACCTGGCCACTGCCGCCGAGGCGGGCGATACTCAGCAGCGGGTCGCTCAGGTAGAGGCCATACTCGGGGTGTATGCCCATCACGCAGTTGTTCTCCATGTTGAAGTTGTACGAACCGTAGATGATGGCGCCGACAGCATAGAATCCGTCGCCGGAACCGCCGTTGCCGAGGTTGAAATGCAGGTAGCGGCGGCTGTCGAAGCCGTCGCAGATGAAGGCATGGCCGCCGGCGCTGCCGCGTCCGTTGTAGAGGATCGGGCGCCGCTGACGCAGCTCCTCGATCATCAGGTCGGTCCAGGCGTCGTTGCCCATCGACCCCTTGTCGCGGTAGACGATGTCCTGGCGGCGGTAGCGGAAGTGGCGCCACAGGGCGTTCTGCGAGCAGTAGGCGTTGGTGTCGCCGGCATAGTCGCCGGCCACCGCGCCGCTCTGCATCGGGTTGTAGCCCATCTGCACGCTGACGCCCACGTGGTACATCAAGGTGGCCACCGCCGTGCGTTCGGCGGCGGACGATGATGCGGTGAGCTGCTGCGGCATGTTGTCCCAATCGTAGAGCGTGTGGGCGAAGTCGGCCGAGAGCACGCCGTAGCCGCCGTCGCTGGTGTAGCTGTGGCTGCCTTTGCCGAAAGCGGGATAGCTCCAGTAGCGCATCAGCTGGGCAGCCGCCGTGGCGACACAGCCCGTGGGACATCCGGCCGGGCACAGCTGGTTGTAGGGCGACAGCTGGGACCACTGCGTCGGCACCAGCGGTCCGAGCGAATCCACCTCGCCATCCTTGGCGCCCCCCGTCATGGCCATGCCACTCGCCAGGCGCTGCCAGTCGGGATCGGCCGAGACCCTATCCCTCTGGGCGGCAGCAATCTCGAGATTGTACTGCTCCAGGATGGGAACCAGCGCCGTCGGCGGGTTCTCGGGGTCGAAGGCAGCCGTGGCAGAATAGGCCAGGACCGGACGCGCCGCGTCGTCGTCGGACATCAGCACGAAGCCCCCGCCGCCCATGGTGAAGAGCAGCAGGTGGTCGTACTGCCACTTGCCACTGAGGTCGTTGAGCTGTGCGCCTCCCTTGAGGCCCAGCGTGTATTCCCAGAAACTGGCTGCCGCACGGGCAGCGGTCGGCCGGTCGACAGGTTTGGCATGAGCGGCCATGGCGAAAGCCACAGCCGCTATAATCATCAGAGAGCGCTTCATGGCGGTGATACTATCGGGTTTGCATCAGGGTGGTGCGGCCGCCGAAATAGGTCTTGGCGCCGGTGTCGTCCAGCTCGAGCCCGAAGCGGAGGCTGTCGACCTCCATCGCCCGGTTGAATGCGTCGATGGTGAACGTCATGTGGTAGGTGTTGTAGTCGAAGGTGCCGGTGTTGTCGCCGTTGTAGACGTAGTGGGTCATCGGCATCTCCTCGTCGATGGGACTTATGGCGGGACTCTCTATGTGCAGATACACCAGGCCACGGCTGTCACCGTTGAAGTCGACGGTCCACTCCATCACCATCGGATAGCTGGTGCCGTGGGGCGAAGTGATGTTGGTGTTGTACACCCCGTGCCACGAAGTGTTGTCGATCGTCTCGTACGTCAAGTCGTCGATAGTGGTGTTGGTGTTGTTCTCGGGTTCCTTTTCGCAACCGGTCACAAGCAGGGTGGCCAGCAGGAGAGCCGCTGCTAAGAAATTGATTTTCCTCATGTTGATTATGTGTTTTATGAATTGTGTTAACTGATTGGCAGGTCTCTGTTGAACCAGCGGACGAGGAGCGCGGCCTCGTCGGCCGTGCCGCAGAAGAAGCAGAGGATGGTCTGGGTCTCGAAGTCGACCCGGATGATATACTCCGCATTGCCGCTCTTCTGGCGGTTCTGGTCGAACTGCAGGTGCTGCGAAAGCTGCGACTGCAAATCCGGCGGTATGGAGGTGTCGCTGGCCATGACCGTCCCCACGAAGACCGTGGAATCGGTGCCGTCGTACTGTCCAATGGTCTTGGCAACAAGATCTTGCACCATGCTGTCGATGTAGGCCTGCTCGTCCTCTGGCGTAGCGAATGTGAGGGTCGAATCAAGGTGCAGCGACAGCATGGTGACCCCCTTGTTGGCCGTCACCCCCGGGGTGAGGTCGCCGGGGTCGATGACGCCGAATTCCTCCTTCAGCCAGCGCCACTGCACGCTGTCGTCGGCGCGGAACATGACGGCGTTGAAGACACGGTCGTATGCATGGTAGTCGCCGACATAGGCCACCGTGACCCCCTGGTCATTCTGGGCATAGCGGCCATAGAGCTTCATGGCGGCCGACTCGGCACTGTCGGATCCCCGGCCGCAGGCACCACACATCAGTGTGATTATCAGCAGTAATATGTTCACATACCATTTCATGTTGTGCTGTTTTTCGCAATATAGCTGTCGAGGTAGGCGATGGCGTTCTGGGCATCACAATGGTTGTTGCAGATGAAACGCACCGACTGATCACCGTAGGCGACCGACGAGGGATGGGGTGACGCCTGCAGCTGCCCGATGCCGACCACCAGCAATACCACGCTCGCCGCCGCCACAGGCACATAACGCCTCAGCCGTGGCCACAACGGGCGCACAGAAGGCTCCGTCGTCACGGGACTTGCGGCGACAGCCTGCTGCATCAGCCGGCTCCATTGCTCGTCTGTCAGGGGGCAGGAAGCCTCCGCCAATGCCTGGCGCCGACGGTTCCATTGTATATCGAAATCATTATTCATACATTATACCTACTTGTTTTGTTCATATTCTTTGCGGAGACGCTTCTTGGCCGACGCCAAGCGCCGTCCGATGGTGGCCAGCGAGAGGCCCGTAATGGAAGAGATCTCGTTGTTGCTGAAGCCGTCCAGGTGGGCCCTCAGCACCTGCCGCTCGCTCGGGTCGAGCTGGTCGATCAGCTGGAGCAGGAAGCGGTAGTTCTCGTCGTCGGGCACCGTCGGCGGCTCGTGGCTCTCGGCCTGCTGCAGGGGCGACGGCCGGTTGCCGGCCTTGCGGTAGAGCATGAGCATGGCATTGGTGGCCACCTTGTAGACCCAGGTGCGCTCGCTGCTGCGACCCTCGAAGCTGTCGAAACAGCGCCACAAGGCACACAGCACCTCCTGCACTCCATCCTCGACCTCAAACGCAGCGCTGAGCGAGTAGTCGGAGCAGACGTGCCATATCATGTCTCGGTGGCGGGCCACCATGGCGTTGAATGCAGCTTCCCGGTTCTCCTTCATATTACACCCTATTAGATGCATTAAAAACGCAAATTCGCTCACAAACACTTCACCGCTCCTGATTTTTTTTTCTTTATATTCAACAGAACATCTATTATACAATAATTTATGCAGCGGAACGTTATTACCGCATGTTGAAACAAAGCAAGATACTCTATGGCGGCCTGGCGGCGATGGATCGCGCGCTGCGCAACGACGTCTGGGCCGGAGCCCACTACACTATTCTGGTGGATGAAAACACGTTCCAGCACTGTCTTCCTCTGCTGATTTCCAACGTCGAAGCGCTGCAAGAGGCCGATTTCGTCGAAGTGCCCACCGGCGAAGACTGCAAGACGCTGGAGGTGGCAGCCCAGGTGTGGCAGACACTGCTCGAGGGGGGCGCCGACCGCAGCGAGGTACTGGTGGCCCTCGGCGGCGGCACCGTCTGCGACTTGGGGGGCTTCGTGGCCGCCGGCTACAAGCGCGGCATCCCCCTTCTGCTGGTCCCCACCACCCTGCTGGCCATGACCGACGCCGCCATCGGCGGCAAGACGGCCATCGACTTCGGCGGCGTGAAGAACGCCGTCGGACACTTCTACCCGGCCTCGCTAACTGTCATAGAAACAGCTTCCCTCGACACCCTGCCACCGCTGGAAATCGAATGCGGCATGATGGAGATGGTGAAGACGGCCGCCGTCACCGACCCCGCGCTCTACGGGCGACTGCTGGCCCCCTCCGCGGGCCGACCCGTCACCAAGCAGGACATCGTGGCGGTGGGCAGAATCAAAAGCCGTGTGGTCAAGGCCGACCCCTACGACCGCAACATCAGGAAGATACTCAACTTCGGCCACACCTTCGGCCACGCCATCGAGCTTTACAGCCAACTGCCCCACGGACTGGCCGTCGGCATCGGCATGAAGGTCGCCATGTACCTCTCCGTGCGCAAACTCGGCCTCGAAAAAGAGGTGTACAACTCATACTCCCAGTGGCTTAACGAACGGCTGGCCACCGTCCGACACCCGCTGCCCACATATAACCTGAAGGACATCGAGCTGATGCTCCCCCTGATGCACCAGGACAAGAAGAGCGCCGAGGGCGAGCTGCGGTGTGTGCTGTTGCAGGAGCTCGGCGCACCTGTGATCGACGTCACGGTCAGCGACAACGAGGTGCGCGACGCATTGCTGAAGGTTACAAAATAAGACTACTCTTTCTTTCCCTTGGGGTCCTTTTCCGGACTTACTTGACTGTGCGGTATGGTTACTGTGCGGTCGGGCCAGAAGAGTTGCCATATCCGGTCATCGTCGCGGCCTTTGGCGGGGGCGTAGAACTGCCCCGGAAGGAAACCTGCATCGGCGCCGCCATAGTGCGCTTCCCCACCAAAGCACGGACGATAATTGAAATCCCACAGGCGAGGGTCGTCGTGGTGGGTAATCAACTGACCCTGCTCGGCCAGCTGGTGCTTCGGTGCCACGATGGCCACCTCGCGAAGGGTGCGCAGCTGGAAACTGTCGGTGATGACCGAGATGTAGAGGTCGGCATTGCTGTTCAGCACCAGGTCGGCCCGGTAGAGCGTCATGCCCTTGAGGGTCACGCTGAGGCCATAGCTGCCTGCAGGCATGGGGTCAGTGCCGAACTCGCCCGCGGCATCGCTGACCACAACAGCCATGGTGTCAGCGCCCTGCAGGAAGGAAACCCGGCAGTAGGGCTCCGCCTCGCCGCTGATACGGTTGACCACAAGGCCCAATACCACGACGCTGTCGGGCTCGGTGGGCTCCTGGGCACGGAGGGTACCAGTGCCGAGTAGAAGTAGAAGACAGAGGAGTAGGCTATTTCTTTTCATAGCGTGTAGTATCTTTGTCGGCCGAAGCGCGGCGCTTGGTGTCGAGGATGCGGCCATAGAGTAATATCTCGTTTTTCATGGTACTATTCTTCCCGCTGACATCAAGCCCGGGGCTGAAAAACATGAGTGTGGCACCGATTAAATTTTCTGGATTATTCGGATCAGCTGATCTTTTTGAACTGGCATCTCCCTCCATGTTGCCGCTCATATCCCACAGCCGTACATCGTCGGGGTTCTTAATCAGCAGCCCCTGCTCGGCCAGCACATGCCGCGGCGCCATGATCTCCACCTCGCGCAGGGTGCGCAGCTGGAAGCTGTCGGTGATGACCGAGATGTAGAGCTCGGCATTGCTGTTCAGCACCAGGTCGGCCCGGTAGAGCGTCATGCCCTTGAGGGTCACGCTGAGGCCATAGCTGCCTGCAGGCATGGGGTCAGTGCCGAACTCGCCCGCGGCATCGCTGACCACAACAGCCATGGTGTCAGCGCCCTGCAGGAAGGAAACCCGGCAGTAGGGCTCCGCCTCGCCGCTGAGGCGGTTCACCACCCGGCCCAGCACCACGACGCTGTCGGTCACCTCCATATCTTGCGCCCAAGCCCCTGTGCCGGTCAGCAGCAGCAGGCTGAACGCCAACAATCTACTCCTTTTCATATCGCCTGAATTTATCCGTCAACAACCATAGGGGCAGCGTGTCGATGGGGATGCTGTTGTAGCGGCCCCAGTAGTCGGCGCTGTAGTCGCTGGCGCCGAAGGCACCGGAGAGGGTCTGCGGCAGCACCTCCAGCTCGTCGCCCGCCGTGCTGTCGGGTTCATAGGCGAAGTCGGTCAGCGTCCAGTCGAGGCACTGCCGCCAGTACTGGTACTCGCCGTCGTGGCCGCGCCCCTTGCTGCCTAAGTGGAACTGGCGGTAGTTGTAGTAATGGGTCATCGTGTAGTGCCCGTCGCGCACGTCATACTCCCAGGCCGAGGTGTCGGTGTCGAAGGTAAGCCATGTGTACCAGGGATTTACCCACGCATCCTGCGGCGCCAACTGCCCGATGCGCTCCTGCGACGAGGTGATGCGCACGATGGCCAGGTCGCGCTTGCGGATCAGGTACTCGAAGTGGATCTTGGCGTTGAGCAGCCGGCCGGGCCCCACCGACCGCACACGGTAGTACAGCTCGCCGTCCCACTCGAACTCGCGTATGGGCTCGAACTTGTGGTAGCGCATGATGCGGCTCGCCAGCATGTAGGTGGCCTGTGGCGTGGCCACAGGGTCGACGAGGTTCCCGTTGTCGTCGTAGCCCATCATCTCGTCGACGCCGTCGCGGTTGGCTAAGGCCCGCTCCACCTGCCGGCGGTCGTAGACCAGCAGGCGGTGGCGCAACAGGCGCTTGCCGTTGCCCTCCAGCTCGCGCACCCCGGGCTCGAAGCGATAGACCCGCTTGTCGGCAAAGCGCTGGTAACCAGTGTGCCGCACATTCATCACGGCTTCGTCGTAGAGGTAGAGCTCGTCGTCCAGCGTGCGCCAGTCGCGGCAGAAGAAAGTGCCGTAAGTGCTCCGCCGGTGGTAGTTGCTGTCGATGCGGTCCACCGCAGCCCTGATCAGCTGACTGGCCTTGCGGTAGCTCTTCACGCGCACCTCCTGCAGCTCGACCGACTGCCGCCGGAGGCGCACCCGTCCCCGCTGCTGCAGCTCGCGCACCAACAGACGTGCCGTCTCGTAGCCCACCGACCGCACCACCACCGTGTCGCCCTCGCTCCCCACGGGGACCTTCAGCTCGTAGTCGCCGGCATCGTTGCACGACACACCCGTCATGGTTCCAGCCAGTTGCAGCGTGGCGTAGGGCACTCCCCCACCCTCGCTCGTCACGCGGCCACGCAGCAGCAGCACCTCGTCCTGAGCCGCCACGCGCAGGGCCGCAAACATAATAATTATGGATACAATGCGCCTCATACAACTATATAATACCCACTTTTCGGGGCAAATCTGACATGAGGGGCAAAAAATTTTTGCCTTTCAGCAGGGGACCACCAGCTGCTCGGTCAGTCGGCTGCGCTGCTCGAGCAGCACCGGCCGGCCGGCCACGATGCGGTCGATCACAGACTGCGTGTAGTAGCGGATGGTGACCAGCTGCAGATTCTCGTTGTAACGCACTAAGAACATGCGCTTCAGCCGCTCAATCAAGCGCCCCACCAACTGCTCGTTGTTGTCCACGCAGATGGAGAAGCTCAGCGCCGAATTCTGCATCAGGTTCACCCTGATTCCCAATTCGTTGAGCAGTCCGAAGATGACCTGCAGATTGTCCTCGGCGATGAAGGAGTAGTCGCGCGGATAGATCGAAAGCAGAATCTGGTTGTTGCGGAAGATATAGAGCGGGGTTTCAGGGCTGATAGTATGGAAGTTGCCGATGACCGAGCCCTTGCTCTCGGGGGTGATGAACGAGCGGATATAGAGCGGAATGCCCATGTTCTGCAGGGGCTTGACGGTCTTGGGGTGGATAACCGAGGCGCCGTAGTAGGCCAGCTCGATGGCTTCGTCGTAGGGGATCTGCTCGATCTTGACCGTGTCGGGGAAGTATTTGGGGTCGGCATTGAGGAAACCGGGCACATCCTTCCAGATCGTGACACTCTCGGCACCAAGGCAATAGGCCACGATGGCCGCCGAGTAGTCGGATCCCTCGCGGCCCAGGGTGGTGGTCGACGACTGCTCGCCGAATATCGAAAACTGCGAGTCGCTGCCACCCTCTTTGGATCCAGCTATAAATCCCTGGGTGACAACCACCTGCACAGGCCCGTCGGCCGCCGTCCAGCGCTCTTTTGCCGCCGTCCAGCGTTCGGCCGTCTCCGCCCAATCCACACGTCCCTCGCGATAGTGATTGTCGGTGACCACATGCTGGCGGGCATCAAGCCATTGGGTGCTGATTCCATGGTGGTTAAGGTAGTAGGCAACGATGGTGGTGGAGATCAGCTCGCCGTAGGAGACCACCTGGTCGTAGTTGTAGTTGTACAGCTCCGCCAGCGGCTGCAGCGAGGCGATGGTTTCGTCCAGTTCGTTCAGCAGCTTCCGGACCTTGTCGATGATGGTTTCATCGTTGGGAACCAAGCTCTTGACAATTCCGATATGATAGTCCTCGAGCTGCTTGCGCCATGCCGCCCGCTCGTCGCCGGCCGCCGTCGCGGAGCCGGGCACCAGCTTCTCCAGCAGATTGGTGGTCTTGCCCATGGCCGACACCACGACCACCAACGGATCCTCCGCCAGATGCATCTGCACGATGTGCGCCATGTTGCGCACCGCCTCGGCACTGTTGACCGAAGCCCCGCCAAACTTAAATACCTTCATTTGTCTTAACTACTTGACTACTGACTACTTAACTACTTGATTAGGCCAGCTCCCGTTCCATGTCGCGGCGCGAATCCTTGGCCTTGATGGTCTCGCGCTTGTCGTAGTGGTGCTTGCCCTTGGCCAGGGCGATGGTCAGCTTGGCGTAGCCCTTGGGGTTGACGAAAAGCAGCTCCGGCACAATGGTGTAGCCGCGTTCCTTGATCTTGTTCTGCAACTTGCGCAGCTCGCGCCGGTTGAGCAGCAGCTTGCGGTCGCGCTTGGCCTGGTGGCCCCAGTAGCTGCCGAACTTGTACTCCGATATGTGCATATCCCTGACGAAGAGCTCGTTGCCGACAAAGGTACACCAAGCATCCGAGAGGTTGGCCTTGCCCTCCCGGATGCTCTTTATCTCGCTGCCCATCAGCACGATACCTGCCGTGTACTCGTCCATCAGGAAGTACTCGTAGGCCGCGCGCTTATTCTTGATCTCTATTATATTCTTCTCGTCCATAACGGTGTGTTTAACGCCGTTTCGCAACAAATATTATGCCTGGCGGCAAATACCGCCCTGCGGCACACGCATCACAATTCGGTCAGCCCGCCGTAGGTCTCGGCCGCGGCATTCAACGCCTCGTCGGTGGTAAAGCGCTCATAGTAATTGCATTTCGTCACCACCGACTGGGTCGAGCAGCGATCCTCGGCCACGCGCACAAGCGCCCACCCAGCCATCGTGTCGGCGAAGCGCGCACCCGTCAGGGCCAGGCATCCGCCCACCTCCGCACAGTCGGCCGCATTCACCTCCTCGACATTCACCTCGATCGAGGGGCAGCGTTCGTCGTCGATCTGACGGACGGTGTAGAGACGCAACGAATCCTCGTGCTTCAACTCGCTCTTTCTCAGCGATGTGACTAAGGCAGGCTGACCATCCACCACACCCAGGCGCTGCTGGATCGTGGGCAGCAGGCCCTCGCTCACCGGCATGCCGGGCATGAGGAAGGCAGCCTTCGACATCAGGCCGCGACAGGGCACGTAGACCGCCGGCAGCCGGTTGGCCTGCGAGGCAAAACCCAAGTAGGCCGTCTTGGCCGACGTGAACATCGGGTGGCGGCGGCCCAGTTGCCTCCACAGCGCAATCGTGTGGCGCATACGCATGCGCTGGTCGAACTGCGCCCGCGTGCGGCGATGCGGCTGCGAACTGCGCGACGAACGCGCAACCGTCTCACCCATACGGGTGTAGAACGTCACACCGGCAGTCCGGATGCTGCCGTTCACCATGATTCCGTTTCCTTTTTTCTTCATCATAATCTTTATTTTCCTTTCTGTTTGGTTGATCTCGACTATAGGATGACGCTACCTTTTCTTCAGTCGTTCTTCAGTCGTTCTTCAGTCGTTCTTCAGTG
>CAMNIH010000056.1 GCA_946540365.1 uncultured Bacteroidales bacterium | reverse complement strand
AAACCTTAAACCATGTACTCCTACCCCTACCCCCGACCGATGCTGACCGCCGACTGTGTGGTCACCAATGCCCGTGGCGAGGTGCTCCTCGTGCGGCGCGGCAACGACCCCTTCCGTGGCCATTGGGCCCTGCCGGGCGGATTCATGGAGATGGACGAGACCATCGAGCATTGTGCCGCCCGCGAGCTGCGGGAGGAGACCGGCATAGCGGTCGACGAGAGCGCGTTGCGCTTAGTGGGCGTCTACAGCGCGCCGGGGCGCGACCCGCGGGGCCGCACCGTCACGGCCGCCTACGCCGTCCGTCTCGACGAGGCGGCGGCCACCGCCGGCGACGATGCCGCCGAGGTGCGCTGGTGGCCCCTGGAGCAGCTGCCGCCCTTAGCCTTCGACCACGCCCGCATCATCGCCGACAGCCGTCGGCAGTGACCCCTCGCCGGCGTGGCTCACACCCCCCGGTCAACACATACCTGACTCTACCTTTTCTTCAGTCGTTCTTCAGTCGTTCTTCAGTCGTTCTTCAGTGATCACTGAAGAACGACTGAAGAACGACTGAAGAACGACTGAAGAAATGGTAGACCTGACCCCTCCCCATGGCAGCGTCGGGGGGAGGGGGAAAATAAATTTTTTTATGGTATAATAATAGGGGGAGGTCGCCGTTATAGGAGGCGTATGGCAAAGAATGACAAGTCGGCTCAGGTGGGCAATGCCCTGTTGGTGCTCGTGGCAATGGTGCTGGGGGTGCTGATCGGGCTTATGTCGGCCGACACCTTCGGCCACCGGCGCCCGGCGGCGACGCCGCTGCAGGGCAAGATGGACGAGGTGTTGGAGCTGGTGCAGCGCAATTATGTGGACACGGTGGACATGGACTCGCTGGGCGAGGGGTTGGTGTCGGTGATGCTGAGCGAGTTGGATCCTCACAGCAGCTACCTCTCGGCCCGCCAGACGGCGCGGAGCGCCGAGATCATGCGAGGCAGTTTCGAGGGGGTGGGGATCGTGATACGCCGCGAGGGGGACTCGACCTATGTGGGCCAGGTGATGGCCGACGGGCCGAGTGCCGGCTCGGGTCTGCTGCCGGGCGACCGGCTGGTGCTGGTCGACGGGCGCGAGGTGACCGGCCTGCCCTCCGACACGGTGGTGGCGCGTCTGCGCGGCCCCCGCCGCTCGCAGGTGACCCTCGAGGTGGAGCGCCTGGGCGTGCGCCACCGCTACACCGTCGTGCGCGGCGTGGTGGACCACAGGAGCGTCCCCTACTACGGCATGCTCGACGACACGACGGGCTATATCCTCCTGACCACCTTCGCCGCGACGAGCCACGACGAGGTGCGGCAGGCGCTCTACGGGCTGCGCGAGCGCGGCATGCGCCACCTGGTGCTCGACCTGCGCGGCAACGGCGGCGGTTCGCTGCAGAGCGCCGTCGGCATCGCGGGCGAGCTGCTGCCGCCGGGCAGCATGGTGCTCTACACCCAGGGCGCCCACTCGCAGCGCCGCGAGGTGCGGGTGCGGCGCCGGGGCCTCTTCACCGAGGGCCGCGTGACGGTGATGGTCGACGAGGGGTCGGCCTCGGCCAGCGAGGTGGTGGCCGGCGCCCTGCAGGATAACGACCGCGCCCGCATCGTGGGGCGCCGCACCTTCGGCAAGGGACTGGTGCAGTCCGACTTCGAGCTGCGCGACGGCAGCTCGGTGCTGCTGACCACGGCCCGCTACTACACCCCGTCGGGACGCTGCATCCAGCGCCCCTACGACGAGGGCACCGACGAGTACTACCGCGAGTATGTGCAGCAGCTGGTGGACGAGGCCTATGCCGACTCGGCGGTGGCCAGCGTGAAGGACTCGACGCCCTACTACACCGTGGGCGGCCGCACCGTCTACGGTGGCGGCGGCATCATCCCCGACCATCTGCTGACCTACCGCAAGGATCCCTCGTTCGTCTACTACAACCAGCTGGCCTCGCAGGGGCTGCTGAACAGCGTGGCCTTCGACGAGGTGAAGGCCCATGCCGCCGACCTGCTGCGTCGCTACCCCGACGCGGAGGCGTTCTACAGCAACTACGTGGTCGACGAGCGGCTGGTGAACCAGGTGGTGGCCCGCGGCGAACGGCTGGGGGTGGCGCGCGACGCGCGCAGCCTGCGCGTCCAGCGCGGATTGATAACGAACAGAATCAAGGCATTCGTCGGGCAGGCGCTCTACGGCGACAGCATGCTCTACCGCGTGCTCCTGCTCGAGGATGACGATATAAAAAACATGAGACAGTTATGAAACGTTTGTTTTGGTTGACGATGCTGATGCTGCCGCTGCTGGCAGCCGGACAGAAGAGCAGTCTGACCCTGACGGTCCCGTCGGGTCTCGAACCGGGCGCCCTGCTGGTGGTCAGCGAACCCCAGGGGGGGCGGCTGGTGCCGGTGGACACGCTGGTGCTGGACAGCAAGCGCAGCGTGCGCGTCGAGCGCCGCAGCGCCGAGCCGCTCTTCTTCACGCTGAGTCCCCTGCAGAGCCGTGCCCTGCTGCACTGCATGCTGCTGCCCAAGGAGAAGGTGTCGCTCACGGCGACCTGCCGCACCGAGGGCAGGCAGCTGCTGCTGACCGCCGTCAAGGGGTCGGACAACATGGAGCTCTACCGCCAGTTCAACGAGCTGATGGCCGACGGCGCCGACCCGTCGACGCCCGACCGGGTGGAGGCCCTGCTGCGCAGCCACAAGGAGCTGCTGATGAGCGCCTTCCTGGTGACCTACTTCGAGACGGCCTTCGAACAGTACGCCCCCCTCTACAAGGAGATCCGCGACGCCCTGATCGGCCGCTACGCGCAGAGCGAGTTTGTGCAGCACATCGACCAGAAGGTGCGCACGGTCGTGATGGCGGGCATGGAGGCGCCTGAGATCGCCCTGTCCGACACCGCCGGCCACACCCGCCGGCTGAGCGACCTGCGGGGCCAGGTGGTGCTGATCGACTTCTGGGCGTCGTGGTGCGGCCCCTGCCGCAAGGAGAACCCCAACGTGGTGCGCCTCTACCGCCGCTACCACGACCTGGGCTTCGAGATCTTCAGCGTGTCGCTCGACAAGGACTACGACAAGTGGGTCAAGGCCATCAAGGACGACCACCTCGAGTGGCCGAACCACGTGAGCGACCTGCAGTACTGGAACTCGGCGGCCGGCCGCCTCTACGGCATCAACTCCATCCCCGCCACGGTACTCCTCGACCGCGACGGAAAGGTGCTGGCACGCAATTTGCGGGGTCAGCAGTTGGAAAATAAACTCAAAGAGATATTCGGACAATGATTACAACGACACAGATAGAGATGGCCCTGGGCCATGTGAACGATCCCGACCTGGGGCGCAGCCTGACAGAGTTGGGCATGATAGAGAACATCAAGGTGGAGGGGAAGAAGGTGAGTTTCGACCTGGTGCTGACCACCCCGGCCTGCCCGATGAAGAAAAAGATGAGCGACGACTGCGTGGCCGCCATCCACGAGCTGGTGGACCGCGAGGCGGAGGTGGAGATCCACCTCACCTCCAAGCCGCAGCCCGACCCCAAGGAGGAGTTCCGTGAGGTCTTCGAGCATATCCACCACACCATCCTCGTGGCCTCCGGCAAAGGGGGCGTGGGCAAGAGCACGGTGGCCGTCAACCTGGCCATCTCGCTGGCCAAGACGGGCGCCAAGGTGGGCCTGGTCGACGCCGACATCTACGGCCCCTCGATCCCCATCATGCTGGGCGTCGAAGGCGAGGAGATCTACGGCCACCGCGTGGGCGACAAGACCTACATGCTGCCCATCGAGAAGTACGGCATCAAGCTGATGAGCGTGGGCTTCTTTGTGGATCCCAACAAGGCCCTGGCCTGGCGCGGCCCGATGGCCAGCGGCGCCCTGAAGCAGCTGCTGGGCGAGACGTGGTGGGACGAGATCGACTACCTGGTGGTCGACATGCCGCCGGGAACGGGCGACATACAGCTCACGCTGGCGCAGACCATCCCGGTGAGCGGCGCCATCATCGTCAGCACCCCCCAGCAGGTGGCCTTAGCCGACGTGGTGCGCGGCGTGGAACTCTTCCGCAACGAGTCGGTGAACATCCCGGTGCTGGGCTTCGTGGAGAATATGGCCTACTTCACCCCCGCCGAGCTGCCGCAGAACAAGTACTACATCTTCGGCGAGGGCGGCTGCCGCAAGCTGGCCGACCAGATGGGCATCCCGCTGCTGGGCGAGATCCCGCTGGTGCAGAGCATCGCCGAGAGCGGCGACAACGGCAAGCCGGCGGCCCTCTTCAACCCCGCCAAGACCGACGACCCGGTGCGCGACGCCTTCGACGCCGTGGCGCAGCGGACCATCGCCGAGATATGCAAACTTAACCTCAAACAAGATTAAGCCATGACAGACCAAGAGAAACCGATCGTCGAACAGAAAGTGAAAAACGCCTTGGCACAGATCCGCCCCTACCTGCAGCAGGACGGCGGCGACGTGGAGTATGTCGACATGACCGCCGAAGGGGTGGTCATCGTGCGCCTGCAGGGCCACTGCGGCTCCTGCCCCCACGCCATGCAGACCCTCAAGCAGGGCATCGAGCAGGCCATCAAGCGTGTGATACCGGAAGTGAAATCAGTAGAGAAGATATGATATACACCAAGACTGGAGACGGCGGCACCACCTCGCTCGTGGGCGGCAGCCGGGTGGACAAGGACGACGTGCGCGTGGAAGCCTACGGCACGGTGGACGAGCTGAATTCGCATATCGGTCTGCTGGCCGAGATGATGCGTCCGCTGGGCGGCGGCTACCGCGACGAGCTGAAGGCCGTGCAGCACAACCTCTTCACGCTGCAGACCCTGCTGGCCACCGAGGACGAGGCGCTCTACGCGCGCCTGCCCCGCCTGGCCGACGACGAGGTGGACATCCTGGAGCGCCAGATCGACACGCTGAGCGACCAGTTGCCCAAGCTGCACAACTTCGTCATCGCCGGCGGCAACGCCATGGGGGCCCAGTGCCATGTGGCCCGCACCGTCTGCCGCCGCGCCGAACGCCGCGTGGTCAGCCTGGCACGCCAGGTGAAGGTGGAGGATGTGCTGCTCCGCTACCTCAACCGCCTGAGCGACTACCTCTTCGTGCTCGGACGACGCGCCGTGCTGGCCGACGGACAGCAGGAAGACCTGTATATCAGCTGATTGTCTATGTTGATAAAAAATATTTTCTGGTATCGGAAATTGTTGTACTTTTGCAAAAATTTTTTGAGAAACAGAGTATGTATTGGACACTTGAATTAGCATCGAAACTGGAGGACGCACCCTGGCCCGCCACCAAAGAGGAACTGATTGATTACGCGCAGCGTACGGGTGCTCCGATGGAGGTTGTGGAGAACCTTCAGGAGATTGAAGACGAGGGAGACCAGTATGAAAGCATAGAGGATATCTGGCCCGACTATCCGACAAAGGAGGACTTTTTCTTTGAGGAGGACGAATACTAATAACGACACCCCACGGGGCCCGCGCACGGTATCGGTGATCGGCTCGGGCAACGTGGCCACCCATCTGGCTCTGGCCCTGCATGCGGCTGGATGCACTATACGTCAGGTTCTCTCACGCTCGATGGAGCACGCCCAGCTGCTGGCCCGCCGCGTGGAGGCACACCCGATCAACCAATGGCAGCGCCTCGACGAGGACGCCGACTACTACCTGCTGGCCGTCAACGATGACGCCCTCTACGACTTGGCGCTCGACTTGCGCCTGCCCGACGCGGTGGTGATCCACACCTCGGGCACCATCCCTCTCTCAGTACTTAAACCCGTCAGCCGTCGTCATGGTGTGGTGTGGTCGCCGCAGACCTTTGTGCGCGACATAGCGATGGACTACCGCCGCCTGCCCCTCTGCATCGAGGGCTCCAGCCCCGCCGTGGAGAGCGAGATCCAGGAGTTGATGTCGCTCGTGTCGCCGTGCATCTACCGGCTCGACTACGAGCAGCGCCGCCGCGCCCATCTGGCCGCGGTGTGGGTGAGCAACTTCGTCAACGCCCTCGACGCCACGGCCCACGACCTGATGGCCGCCGGCGGCCTCGACGCCGCCATGCTGCGGCCCCTGGCCGAGCAGACCCTCCGCAAGTGGGACTACGGCGACCTGTGGCTGCAGCAGACCGGGCCCGCCGTCCGACGCGACGAGAAGACCCTCAACGCCCAACGGCGCCTGCTCCTCGACCGGCCCGACCTGCTGCAGCTCTACGACGAGCTGACGGCCCTCATACAGCGCAACACATGACCCTCATCGACACCCACTGCCACCTCTACGACGAGGCCTTCGACGCCGACCGCGAGGCCGCCTTGCAGCGCGCCCTCGACGCCGGGGTGGAGTGCATGCTCCTGCCCGACATCGACAGCCAGAGCACACCCCGCTTAGAGGCCCTGACGGCCGCCCATCCGCTCCGTTTCCGCCCCATGGCGGGCCTGCATCCCACCTCGGTCAAAGAGGATTTCGAGCGCGAGCTGGCGCTGGTGCAGGAGCGCCTGTTCGGCCGCGAGGCGCCGGGCCGTTATGTCGCCGTGGGCGAGATCGGCATGGATCTCTACTGGGATCGCACCTTCGAGGACGAGCAGCGCGAGGCCCTCCGCCGCCAGATGCGGTGGGCCGACGAGCTGGACCTGCCGGTGTGCCTGCATATCCGCAAGGCCCACAACGAGGTCTTCGGCCTGCTGCGCGACCTGGGGCGCCGCCGCTACCGCGGCGTGATGCACTGCTTCGGCGGCAGCGTGCAGGAGGCTCTGCGCGCCGTCGAGATGGGCTTCCACCTCGGCATCGGCGGCGTGGTCACCTTCAAGAACGCCACCATGGCCGACGTGGTGCAGGCCGTCCCCTTGGAGCGCCTCCTGCTCGAGACCGACGCCCCCTACCTCAGCCCCGTGCCCCACCGCGGCCAGCGCAACGAGAGCGCCTACCTGCCCCTCGTCGCCCAGCGCATCGCCGACCTGCGCGGCATCAGCCCCGACGAGGTCGCCGAGGTCACAACTGCCTCGGCCAGAGCCCTTTTCGGCCTCTGAGGACCCCCTCGCCGCAAATTTTTTTTAATTTTTTTTACCCCCTCAGGCTAATTTCGCCAAAAAAGTGAGTATTATATGGGCGAAAAGTGCTAACTTTGCACCCTGAGATGAACGACGAACTGGAACAGATACACGCCTTCTACACGGCTCTGGTGCGCCGCAATGCCGGCCTCATCCGGTGGCTCTGCCTGCGGCAGGCCGACGGCGACCAGGCCCTCTGCGACGACCTGGTGCAGGAAGTGCTCCTGGGCCTGTGGCTCCACCTCGACCGCTACCGCCGGTCGGTGCCCGAGAAGGTGTGGGTGGGATGGCAGACGCGCACCATCCTCTACGACTACCGCCGCCACCGCCTGCCGCCGCCCCAACGCCTCGCCTACGAGGTGGCCGACAGCCTGGCCGAGGAAAGCCTCCACGCCCGCGAGCAGCTCGACGAGCTCGCCGCCTACCTCACCGACGACGAGCGCCACCTCGTGCAGCTGCACCTCGACGGATATAAAACCAACGAAATAGCCCAGCAGATGGACCTCACCCCCAACGCCGTCTACAAGCGCATGAAGAAGGTGATGGAAAAGCTGCGATACATCAACGATAAAATCAACCCACAATGAGAGAGTCACGTCCTACACTGAATGAATTGGCCGCCCTGGCGCAGCGCCAGAGCGCCCTGCGCGGCGACCTCCTCGCGCGGCAGGCCGCCCTGGCGCACGAGGTGTCGACGGCCGGCATGCGCCCCTTCGTCCGCCTCGGGCGGCTGGCGCGGGTCGCCGCCTCCGTCGCGATCCTGGTCGCCCCCGCCGCCCTCGTGTCGGCCTGCACCCCCGTCCCCGACGGGCGCGACATGCACACCGAGTGCGAACGCACACAGATCATCAGCAACGCCCGCCAGATCATCCACGCCCTATGAACCGCCGCCAACGCTACTGGATCATCCTGACGGCCATAGGCCTGGCGGGAGGGCTGCTGGCGCTGGCTGTCGTCCGGGCGCCCCGCACGGTGCCGCTGGCCGAGACCAGCGAGGTCTACCGCCAGTACCGCCACCAGCCGGGCGTCCGCGCCGCCTTCATCCGCCAGATGCCCATCAATGATACCCTGCGGCTCGACATGACCCTCCTCGAAGCCGAGGACTCCGCCGCCTTCGCCGACCTGCTGCGCAAGATGGGAAAGAGTAAGGAGTTTATAAACGATATGATGTCCTCTATAATAGATGAAAACACAAGATTTATATACCGTATTCCCAAAGGACACCCGGATTTACCCAAATCAATAGATAACAAAAACAACGAATTAATGGCGATATTTCCTGCAAAAAAGATAGTGTCTATTATACATACAAATGAACATAGAGAATTACACGATGCGATGATTTCAAATCTCCGAGAGGAATTTAATGTCAACAAAAACATATAAAACGATGAAGTTAAAACACAGAACAATTGCCATGGTGATATTCATGGTGTTATTAGCAGGCTGCCAAAAAGAGTCAGTAGAGATTCCGACAAACAGCAACACGTTAATCTCCAATAATCATGTAGTTTACTACATTGTTGATGGAGACATACACTACGCGATATTGAGTGAAAAAGAATCGCTACGGCTTTTGATACAATGGCTTTTCAACAAAGCAGAAGAGGGGTGTTCCGTCTGCATTCAACAACATAATGTTGGAAGCCGTATATCAAGCAAAGAAAAAGTGACATATACCACACGCAATAGAAAAGACGCAGAAAACTGGGCTCTATTAATGGAAGGTAAAGGGTATGCTGTGAGTGTGTCATATGACAACACCACCGGCATCTACACCTGCACGGCCATCAAGTAGAGTTAAATAATGTTAATATTACGATAGGCGTGTCATTTTTCACCCGAAAAAGCCGTCTAAGGGAAGCAAACGAAAATGTCTAACCTTCAAACATAGGAGACCCAAGCAGTGACCATTGCAGCGAGCCCCGCACAAAGAACGTGCGCCGGTATGTGACGCGGGGCCAGGACAAAAGAAAAGAGAGAGGTGCCACAAGGGTGTGACGGAATCCATTTCAACCAAAAACAAAACTTCCGTCCAAACCTTTACAAAGCATCACTCTCCCGGCGCAACGCCCGAACAGACGTTACAATCCATGTAACGTTGTGTGGCGAAGTATTATTGTATATGATAATTAAAAAACGTACATGATGAAAACAATAACTATAAAGCGGATGCTGGCTGTGGTCGCAGCAGTGCTCACAGTATCACAGGCTGCATACGCACAAAACTATGTCAAGGAAACGAATTTCCTGAATGACAATGAGACATCCATTGTCAGAGTTATCAACGACAACGACCGGGTGGTCTATACAGAGAACGACAGCACCGGCGTGAGGTCGTTTATCATCTACACGGATGTTTCTTCGGTTGTTGGAAGTGTAGTGGTGAGCACTCAGATTGGAGTGATTCATCACTATATAAAAGACTTCGTGATTTATGATGGAAAGATCTATTTTTGTGGCTACAGAAGGAATACCTTTATGGGAGACACTGTTGGCATCATTGGCACCCTGGATCCATCGAATCCCGGAACGACTTCCTACTGTGAGGTTCCCGGTACTGTCCAGATGCGAAAGATACAGGTCTTTGAGGACTTTGGAAAGCCCCATGCTGTGATGATTGGAGATGGGGTGAAAGGGAAATCTGTCCTTGTCGATGCCCGTGTCAACACAGCCAATGATTGGGTCATCGAGGTGTACGACAACAGTATCGTAGAAAACAACTACTACTATGATTTGACGGTGACAGATCATTATGTTGTTGTCACCAGCAGGGATCATTATGGAGCCAATTATGGAGTTATCCATGTGTTCGACCGTCCAACAACGTATTTGTCCATAACCTTTAATCCGGCCCAGTATTTCAAAACAGAATATAAAGCCTATGGACCGATATTGATTGAGCATCGCGGCGGAGACGATTATGCTACAGTGACGAATTCGTTTTTAGGCCTGGGGTATTATTATTCGACTTATAATCATGTAACCCACATTTCTACAGGGGAGTTCTCCTTCAAGCAGTGCAGATTGCTGGATATCAAGTATAATCGCGGGGATAGGAAGACTGATGTGTTGGTGAGGTATCCCGATCAAGGTGTCGTCCGACACGAGATTGTACACCATCTCACCGGCAGTACGGTGATAATAAATTCCCAATCGACAGACGACAAAGGCATCACATCGCTGGATTGGATTGGGGGGACAAATTATATGGTGGCATCGGGGTATTCCTTTGATAACCACAGACTTCTTTTGTACAAGTACCATCCGGGAATATTTACTTGTCTAAAAGAAAGATACCTTAGTGGTGTCAATGTTTCTAACAATTATACCCCAAAAGAAGAGAACTTCGACGGAATGAAATACACCAGACATCCTTACACGCAGGAAAACGGTTTTAATGGACATCAAATAACAATATTATGCAATTAAATGTTTTTTCAAAGAAGAAGGCGGGCTTGGCGATAGCCATGCTGGCCATGGCGCTGGGCGGAACCCAGGCGCAGGACACGGTGTTCAGTCTGACGCCGAAGTC
>CAMNIH010000055.1 GCA_946540365.1 uncultured Bacteroidales bacterium | reverse complement strand
AGCAGTGGATGAGGTACTTGCGAGGATGTTGTGTGTGGATTGCTCCCCTGGGACAGGGGAGCTGTCGCGAAGCGACTGAGGGGTGGAAGATGCGGAGTCAGCAGTGGAGAGACATGCCGTTTTGCTGATGCGCGCAAAAAAAGATTTTGCCAGACGGCTGAATTTGTGTATCTTTGCAGACGTGAAACCGTAAGGTTTATGGTTTGTGGTTTAAGGTTTAAGACTGAGAATCAGTGTATAAACATATAAATATATAAACAATAAAAACAGACAAAACTATGGCAGTTAAATCTATGCTTCGCGTCCGCATGAGTGCCAAGGACGCACATTACGGCGGCAACCTCGTTGACGGCGCCCACATGCTTCATCTCTTTGGCGATGTCGCCACCGAGCTCCTGATCATCCAGGACGGCGACGAGGGTCTCTTCTGCGCCTACGACATGGTCGAGTTCAAGGCTCCCGTCTATGCTGGCGACTATATCGAGGCCGTCGGTGAGATCACCCACGTCGGCAACACCAGCCGCAAGATGTACTTCGAGGCCTACAAGGTCATCAAGACCCGCCCCGACATCAGCGCCTCGGCAGCCGATGTGCTCGAGGAGAAGATCCTTGTGGCCCGCGCCAGCGGCACCTGTGTGACCCCGAAGGATTGCCAGCGCAAGAACAAATAAAGGTTCTGCGTTGCCAAATAACCGCACTTAGGGAGACCCGGTCATGGGTCTCCCTTGATTTTTTTGCACAGTTCTGTTTTTTTTTGTAATTTTGCAATCGATGAAACTGGATGAGTCCATAAAACTGTTTGTCGATTATATCGCCACCGAGCGCCGGCTGGCAGCCGGAACGGTGGGCAATTATACCGCGGATCTGGAAGACATGGCTGCCTACGTGGCCAGGTTGGGGGTTGAGGATTTGGGAGATTTGGACGCCAAGGATTTACGTGCCTGGGAGATGGAGCATCTGGATCGCGGCGAGGCACCGGGAACAGTGAAGCGGCGTCTGTCGTCGGTGAGCAGCTGGCTGCGCTTTTTGCGCCGTCGAGGACTGATGGACCGCGATTTGATGGCAAAGGTGTCGGTGCCGCGACAGCCGAAGCGGATGCCTGTCTTTTTCCGCCAAAGCGAGACGGAACATCTGTACGACGAGGGACTCTTCGGTGACGACTATTTTGGGCAGCGCGACAAATTGATACTGCGCATGCTCTACGAGACGGGTATGCGCCGGGCCGAGTTGTCGGCATTGCGTGAGAGTTCTGTGGATTTGGGAGCACTTACGTTGAAGGTGCTGGGCAAACGGAACAAGGAGCGTCTGATCCCGATAGAAAATGAGTTGGCACACAATATTTCAGATTATTTGGCGTTAAAACATCAAACGATGGGAGCATCGGAGTGGATGTTTCTGAACAGTAAGTGCGAGCGTCTGCGTGAGAGTTCGGTGTATGCGGTGGTGAAGAAATATATGAGTGCGCTCAGTACGGCCGACCGGGTTTCGCCGCATGTGTTCCGACATAGTTTTGCGACCCATCTGTTGGATGCAGGCGGCAGCTTGCGTGCGATTCAGGAGCTGCTCGGTCACGAGAGTCTGGCCACGACGGAGATATATACTCACGTCAGTCGTGAGCACCTGAAATCGGTGTACAAGGAGGCGCACCCGCGTGCGCGCCGCAACAAATGATATAGGAGACAATTACTAACCAATTAACAAAAGGAGTATATCATGAACACAATCATCAACACAGCCAAGTTCAAGGCCGACGAGAAGTTGGAGAAGTACATCAACGAGAAGGTGGGCAAGTTGGATCGCATGACCGACCGCGCCACGAAGTGCGAGGTGTTCCTTAAGATAGACAAACCCGAGAGCGACAATAACAAAATTGCCGAACTGCAGTTGGCCTTGCCTGGTCAGACGCTGTTCATCGGCAAGCAGGCCGACACCTTCGAGCAGGCTGTCAGTGAGGCTGTCGATGCCATGAAGGTGCAGATAGAGAAGTACAAGAACGCCTGACGGCCCGGGTGCTTGATGCATCCAGAAAGCGGCACAACCACAAACGCATAAACTGTATGGAATATCGGTCTATGCGTTTGCGACAGTGCCGCTTGTGTATTTAGTCTGTAGATGTAAAGACCTTATCAGAAAGGCAGGTCGCCAAGGGGTTCTGTGTCGGGAGTGAGGATTTCCATCAAGGGGTTGGTGCGGGGTTCGTCCTGCTGGCGTTTGGAGAGGAGCAGGAGGTTTTCCGCGACGACCTCGGTGACGTGGCGTTTGTTGCCTTCCTTGTCCTCCCAGGTGCGGCTCTGCAGGCGCCCTTCGATGTAGATCTGGGCTCCTTTGCAGAGGATGCGCTCGGCGACATCGGCCAGGCCGCGCCAGCATACGATATTGTGCCATTCGGTGATTTCCACGCGTTCGTTTTCGCGATTGCGGCGCGCTTCGGTAGTGGCGAGCGGGAAAGAGGCCTTTTTGACGGGCGTGGGGCCGTCAGAGGGGAATGTGACCACATCGGGGTTTTTACCTACGTTACCTACAAGAATTACTTTGTTTACTCCAATCATTACTTGTTACTGTTTAGTCTAAAATACTATAATACTACTGGTTGAATTAGGCCGCGAAAGTACAACAAAAAAACGAATTGGCGAAATAAAGATATTCACAATTGACGCAAATACTTGTCAATCAAACGTGGTACGGGCGTTTTTTTCATATCCTCGACTGTCATGACGGTGGCCGACGGCGGGCAGGTGGAGGGCGCTTCGTTTAGTTCTACGCGGATGAACCGGGCGTGAATGGTGCGATGGGTGAGTTGGTGGAGTCGCTCCTCGCTTATGTTGAATGTGGCATTGTTGCAGCCGAAACGGGTGGCGAGGAAACGGGCGGCTTCTGTGTGTAGCTCGTCCTCATGAAGGCGGCGATCGGTCTCAAGCAGCGGGAATTCGAAGAGGCCGCGCCAGATGTCGTTGCCTGTGCGGCGTTGCAAGATGCCGTAGGGGACCTTGTCGTGAATCCATCGCAGGTCGAAATAGAGGAACCAACGGTCGGTGGGTTTGGCTTTGGGCGCCTTGACAGGCAGCAATTCGACGCGACCGCTTTGCAGGGCGACACATTCGTCGGCGAAGGGGCATTGGGTGCAGTCGGGCTGTGGCCGGCACTGCAGGGAACCCAAGTCCATGAGTGCGGCGTTGAAGCGGTCGGGACGCTGTCGGTCAATCAATCGCAGGAGCAGGGATTCGAACTCACGGTATGCGGCATCGGTACCGATGGGGGTGGCAATGCCGTACATGCGGCTGATGAAACGGTAGACATTTCCGTCGATGACGGGGTAGGGCAACCGGTAGGCGAACGAGGCGATGGCGGCGGCAGTGTAGCGGCCTACACCTTTCAGACCGAGGATGTCGTCGTAGGTGGATGGAAATTGCCCGCCACGTTGCACGATGAGGCGGGCCGAGGCATGCAGGTTACGGGCACGTGAGTAATAGCCCAATCCCTGCCAGAGTCGCAGAACTTGCTCTTCGCTGGCTGCTGCAAGGTCCGCGACGGTGGGAAAGGCCTCGACAAACCGCAACCAATAGTCGCGTCCTTGCTCAATGCGGGTTTGCTGCAGTATGATTTCGGATAGCCAGATGCGGTAGGGGTCGTCGATTCCTCGCCAGGGAAGGGTGCGTCCGTTGTCGTTGTACCAAGCCTCCAATTTCTGAGAAAATGCCATAGTTTTTGTTGAAAAAGTACCTCTTCAGAGTGTCTAACTGGTTGATAAAATTGTGTTAAAAGTCCTTTTGGGGATTTTGTTATATAATTGTAGTTTAGTGTGTTATGATTAATTAAATGTTAAATAAATTTAAAATCATGTTTTTCAACCATGAAATGTTTTGCCATATCGGAAAAAGGTAGTACTTTTGCACCCGTTTTCTCCGAAAGAAAACGTGATAAATAACGTAAAGAAACAATAAAAAGTATACTGCAATGTCAAAGAAATGTGAAATTACCGGCAAGAAAGTGATTGTGGGCAACAATGTGTCGCACTCGCGTATCCACACCAAACGCACCTTCTCTCCCAACCTGCAGACCAAGAAATTCTACATTCCCGAGGAGGACATGTGGATTACGCTGAAGGTTTCGGCCAAGGGTATGCGTATTATCAACAAAAAGGGTATCATCGCTGCCCTGAACGATGCAGCTGCCCAGGGACATCTGATGTTCTAAAAGAGAAGACAAAGAGTCTTAAATAAATCAAAGTATTAACCTTTAACAAGAAAGAGGTATTAGCAATGATCGTAGTTCCCATTAAAGAAGGTGAAAACCTTGAGAGAGCTCTGAAGAAGCTGAAGCGTAAATTTGACAAGACGGGTGTTGTGAAGGAGATGCGTCGTCGTCAGCAGTTCACCAAACCCAGCGTCATCAATCGCGAGAAGCATCTGAAGGCCATCTACGTCCAGCATTTGCGCCAGCAGGAGCTCGACAAGTAAGCCCCAAAAAGCAGAGAGCTCCCTCTGTCGGAGCAACGCCATTGGAAAACGAAATCCCCTGCAATCAACTGATTGCAGGGGATTTTTCGTTGGAGCGAGGTGGACTTATTTGTATTTCTGAGCCACCTCGTTGATGCTGAAGTTGCCCGACATCTCTTGCACGGCGATGGATCCGTTGAGGATGCCGAAGAAGAAGCTGCGCAGGCGGTCGAACGAAAGCACGGCGGTGTTCCCGTCTTTGTCGGGACCGAGGTCATAGGTCTTAAGCAGTTGAGGACCAAGTGCTGCGGCGGCAATAAGGAAGTGGTTCTGGAATTTGTCGGTGTCGATCAAATCGGCCGCCAGCACCTTGCCCACGATGGTGTAGCTGCGAAGCGTTTTCTGCATCTCCTCGCTGGTCAGGGTAGTGCGTACCTCGTCGGCATCGACACTCAGGGGGATTCGTCCGGACTCGGGGGCCTGCGGCATCCCTTTGTAGAGGGCTCCGAGGTCGGCCAGGCTGAGGTTGTAGAGCTGGGCGCCAGGGGCCACAATCATCTTTTCTATCGAGAAGGCCGAGGGAAGCAGCAGCTGGACGGTACCATTGATGCTGATGGTGGGGGTATTGAAGGTTCCCACGATGCAGTTGTTCATCTCCAATCCCTGGGTGGCAAAGACGCCTCCGATGACGACACAGTTGTCGAGCACCACCTCGTCGGCATAGATGCTGCCGGCCACGAAGGCATTGAAGAGGGTTACGCTCTTGGCGTTGATGTCGCTCTGGAAAGTCAGTTGACAGCCCGAGGCCCGCGAGGCGATGGTGTCGACCGATCCCACACTCTTGCGGAAGACGATATTGCCCTTGGCATCGCCATTGATATATAATTCCAATTGGGTGAAGACGGCACCGCGCAATTCACAGTCACCATTTTGAATCTCGAGGCGATGGGCATAGACGGCGCCTTCGATGACGGTGTCGGATTGGATGGTGATGTCGCGACTGAGGTCGCTGACCTGTTCGGGGATGATGGACCCTTTAACAAGATTTTCCTTCAGCAGGACGTTATTGTCATTGAAACGTATTTCTTTTAGCTCTTTCATGATCTGTTGGTTCTTAATTGTTAAACAAACTGATGATTTGTTCACGGACACGCTCGCCGTGGCGATCGTTGGGGATGTCGGCCGAGATCTCCTCGTTGAAATAGCGGCGGATGACACTCATGTCTTCGTCGGACGGAACGGCCCATTGGCGTTCGCGCAGCGTTTCGCCAAGCTGCTGTTTCTTGGTGTCCAGTTGGTGTGGGTTGTAGAGGTCGCAAGCCGTAGTGCCGTCGCTGGTCGACGTCTCGAGATAGCAAACGGGCAGGAAAATAGCCCCTTGGCTCTCGCTGTCGATAATGCTGGAGTTGATGGTGTCGTTGGTTCGCTTTTGCACCTGGAGGAACCAGGATGCTTTGCCGAGGGTTTCGTAGGCTCGTTGTTTGCTCAGGGTGGCACTCAGTTGTGCTCCGAGACGGGCGTTCTCGCCGCCGGCGATTGAGACGGTGGGCACCATGTCGCTCCCGGTGAGGCGGCTGTTGAGCATATCAGCCTCCTGACGGAAGAGGAACGTGGGCTGATCCAGACTTTGGATGCGATTCCTCAGCTCGTTGTCCAGCTCGTTGAAGATGTGTATGTATTGGTTGCACTTGCGGTTGTAGTCCACTTCCATCTGATGTTGCATATCGCTGCATCGGCGTGCATCGCTCTGCAGTTTGAGAAGGGTGGCTTCGACATTGTTCTTCAGCTCGTTGATCTGTTGACTGATCTCGCTTCGGACGGTCTTGAAGAATCCGTCGATGAGCGTTTGCCCCACTCGGCGCGAGTTGCTCTTGATGGAGGCTACTTGGGCCGCTTCGGTCGCGGTCACCGAGGCTGTCAATCCGTCGACGGTCGTCCGGCAGTCGGCCGATGAGGCATCAAACGGCGAGGTGTCCACATTGACGTTCACAACAACGTCCTCGTATGCGGTTCCGCTATATGATACCGAACCGCCGTTCTGTGACGCAGGGTAGGACACTGTGCCGTGGTAGTGGACTTCGATTGTCTTTCTGACTTGTCTTGTGTAACTCATAGCGCAACCTATTGTTTAAGTGTTTGATATGAGGTCGACAAGAAGAGGGTGGTCATCACCTCCTTGACGCGGTCGGGTAGTGGTGCGGTGGCTACCATTTTGCTGTACTCGATGACGGTCTCGGAGTCCTTCTCGGCGCTGTCGACCCAGTGCAGGTTGTCGGCCGAGGAGTTGATGGTGTTTTGTATGTTGCGTTGCATCGTGGCACTCAGGCCGGTATCGTTCATAACGATATTGTCGACGGTGGTCCCGTTTTTGTCGATGCGGGTTTCCATCATCACCACGGGGACGGCCAGGTGTGCCTCGCGTGCGGCTCCGCTCAACAGGATGGTCGATGTGAGTTCGCGCTGCTCGTTGAAATCGGACAGGAAGTTCCGCATGGAGTTGATGACCTTCATGCCTTGGTACTTGGCGTTGGAGGCCAATATCTTCTGACTCTGCATGACCGACTCCAGCTGTCCGACGGGCACGGTGGCGGTGAGCATCTTGCTGCGGTTGGTGATGTGTTCCACCTCGCCAAGGGCGAAGTTTATCGTCGGACGATCCAGTTCGGTGACGCGCTGTTTCAGGTTCTGGTTGAGGCTGTTGAAGAGTTTTCCGTAGCGTGCCAGCAGCATATTGTAGTCGCGCTCCATTCGGGTGCGAATACTGAGCAGTTGTTTCTGCTGCTGCGACAGTTGCATCAGAAGTGAATCGACATCGCTCTGTAGTTTGGCCATCTTCTGGGAAATCTGCGAACGAATCATCGTGTAGAATCCTTCATTGACCTTCTTGCATACGTGGTCTGATGCTTCTTTCTCGGCAGCGATAACGGCAGTCTGCATGGCGACAACAGCTGTCGTTGTGGCGTTTACGTGATGCGACACCTTCTCGATCTCTTTCGCCATCGGGTGGGTGTCAACAGTACAATCTATATATGATGCCATAGTTGCCTGATTTAGTAATTATTGATTCTCCTCGTCATGGTTCTCGTCCTCGGTCGGGGTCTCGTTGGCGACATCCTCCGCCGGCATGTCGGGAGTGGCCTCTTCTGCGTTGTCGGGTTCCGGTGCGGGCTCTGCTTCGGGAGCGGCAGCCTCTTTGCCACCCGATTCCAAATCGGAGAGTGCCTTCTCGGCGATGGACGGAAGGTCGAGGTTGAGGTATTCGAAGGTGATCTCTTCGACCTGCGGCGTCGGAGGCAGTTCAGCCTGTTTGGCCAGCAGGGGGTTGGCGGTGGCCAGGGGTTTGCGGCGGCTGTCGAGTTGGTTGACCTCACTGGCGGCCACGGCCTCCTCACTCGAGTGGCCGTCGCGCAGCTTGGCGTCATAGTATTCGACGTGGCCGAACTTCTCGCCCTTGAGGTGGATGTCGTCCTGCAGGCGGTCCATATAGTCCTCAAACTGGTTCTGCACCTGTTTGAACTGCTGCGATTGGGCCTCGAAGGCGGCAGCTGTCTCGGCCACGTTGTCGGTGCTTTCCACCAGGGTGGAGTCAAGCTGTCCGTCGCTCTGCGCCATGTTGGCCTCGGTGCGCTGCAGCGAAACCAGTGTGTTGTAGGCTGCTGTGTATTCACGCAGACTCTCTTGCATGGCGGCGATAATCTTGTTGGCTTCCGACCGGTTGTCGCGGTAGAAGGCGTCAGTGTCTTGGTTCCACTTGTTGAGGTAGCTGATTTTCTGGTCTTTGATGTGGTTGTAGATCTTCAGTCGCTCGATGCGTGTTTCGCGCATGAGGTTCTGCACCACGGGTGCCACTACCTCTTCGTACAGCTGGTGTACGCCGAACGGCACGGTTGTGGTGCTGCCGTCTTCGGCAGTCCATACTCCGGTTACCAGGTTGTACCGCACACGCGAACTCTCCTTCAGCTGGAAGGGCGTGTAGCCTTGCACGTCCTCCGAGAAGTCGAATTTCTCGTTCCGGATGCGCTCGATTTCGTCGTGCTCCAGCAGCGGGGAATAATGGTTGTAGGGGGCTTTCAGAATCTGGTAGAGCAGTTTGTTCGACTCGAAGATCACCTTGTCGGCCGAGGCCACCTTGAGGTTGGAGATGGCCTGTACCGATTGTGCCATGGTGACCATCAGTTTCTTCAGCACATCCTCGAACTGTTCTGTCTTGCTCGACAACGAGTCTTTCAGCTTGTTCAGTTCCTGGAATTTGTTGATGCTCGCGGCATAGCGGCTCTTGTCGAACACCTCCACCACCGGTGCGTTGGCCGGGATGTCGCCCGTGGCGTATTCGTTGAGGAACTCGTGGTATTCGCTCTGGTCGGCCACCAGCGGCAGGCTGACGCTCGACACATCCAGATCCTCCATGCAGAACCCGATCGTGCGCAGCGACCGCTCCATCTTGCCGAAGTAGTCGTGCTGGTTGATCTGCTGAATCGAGGTGGAATACTCGTCGGTGTCCAGTGCCTCGGTGTCGTTCGTGCTCTCCACGACAGGTGCATCTTGCGACAGATTCTCCAGGTCGCCGATGGTGGAGACCAGCAAGTCGTTCTGACGCGACATCTGCAGGGCCACCTCCGACTCTCCTACGGTGCCGGTGTAGTCGACGATGAAGCTCTTGTCCTCATATTTAATCTGATCGGCCACAGGTACATACGCCACACCCATCTTGTTGACCTTGTAGTCGCGGAAGATCTCCTGGTGCTGTTTCTTGAACTCGCCGATGCGGACATCTATGTCGTCAATCTCTTTCTGGAGCTGGTTTTTCTTGACGAAAAAGATGATGATGGGAATCAGCAGGATGGCTAATGGAAGCAACCACGGAATCCACAGTTTCGACTGCTGCAGCAACTTCTCTTCTTTCTCTTTCTCGAGCTTGGCGATTTCGCCTTCTATACGCTCTTCTTCGCCAACAATCTTTTCGGCGGCTTGGCGATAGTAGTTGAACAACACTTTCGCTTGGTCCTGATAGACGTTGGCCGATTCGGGAAATATTTTTCCTGTCATGGGGATAATGTTTTGATTAATACTATTTTGATTTATTCAATATCGTTTGTGTCAGTTGGAGTACTGGGTGCGCCGTTGCTGCAGCATCCGCTCGCAGCGTGCCACCATCTGCTCCGCCTGGTCGTGGTTCATGCGGTAGTCCCCAATCATGCGACCGATGCTTTCGGCCCCTTCCACCAGCTGATGGTCGGTCGCCATCGCCTCGGCGTTGTTCGATGGTGAGAGGTATCGCAGCTCCTGTACCATCCGCTCTACGCGTCCGCGCAGCTCACCCGGGACATCGCCCTTCTGGTCTATCTTTTCCAGCAGGGTGCGCCATGCCCGTTTCACATCGTCGCGGTTGTTCAGTTTTGTCGCCTCTTCTCTCTGTACATCGACCACCTGCTCCTTGGTCCGCAGTACGGCGGCCATTCCGAGCAGCAGCAACGCCAGAAGTCCGCCCTGCACCAACAGTTGGACGGTGAAGCTGAGGTGGCGCATCAGTATCATCGCCACGATGGCTATCACGGCATAGGTGATTGTGATCGACCACCGCACGCCCATCGAGCCGATACGTGCTGTGTGCGGGTCGCCCCACGGCCGCAGCAGGTCGATGAACAGCAAGCCCAGGATGATGCTGCCCACCACGATGTCCAGCACCATTATGTCGGTGCTCAGCTCTCCGCGGAACAGGATGAACGTCGTAATCAGGATGGCCTCGCAGATGGCGAGGGCAAGCCAGGAGAAGATTTTTCTTACCATATTGCTTTGTTTTTAGATGGTTTGCCTATCGTTTGTTGCCGCACCGGGGGCAGAACTTGACCGACGGCGGCAGCGGGGCACCGCACCGCGAGCAGACGTCGCCCATCTGGGTCGGTTTGCCGCAGCTGCTGCAGAACGACGCACCCGACGGTAGCGGAGCATTGCAGTGGGGGCAGCGGTTCTCTTCGGCCTGCAGACGGGCCCCGCAACCGGTACACCGTTTGGCGTTCTCGTCGTTGTCGCGCCCGCAGTTGGGGCAGGGGTTGTATTTATGGCCGCAGTTGGGACAGAATTGCGATGTGGTGGGGAACTGCTTGCCGCAGTTGCTACAGAACACGGCTGCCGGACGCGGAGCCGTGGGGGGCGCTCCGGCGGG
>CAMNIH010000054.1 GCA_946540365.1 uncultured Bacteroidales bacterium | reverse complement strand
TATGAACCGTATACAGGAATCCATCCAGCAGAGCATCGCCGTCAAGCAGGCCGTGCTCGCCGACAGCCAGCTGCTGCAGCGCGTGGCCGACGCCGCCGCCCTCATCGAGCGCTCCCTCCGCGCGGGCGGCAAGATCCACTTCTGCGGCAACGGCGGCAGCGCCGCCGACGCCCAGCACCTCGCCGCCGAACTCAGCGGCCGCTTCTACTTCGACCGTCCGCCGCTCAACGCCGAGGCGCTCCACTGCAACACCAGCTACCTCACCGCCGTCGGCAACGACTACGGCTACGAGTACATCTTCGCCCGCCTGCTGCGCGGCACCGCCAAGCGCGGCGACGTGCTCGTCGGCATCTCCACCAGCGGCAACAGCAAGAACATTCTGGAGGCCTACAAGGTGGCCCAGGAGATGGGCCTGCACATCGTCTCGCTCACCGGCGCCACGGGGGGCCAGATGCGCCACTGCGGCGGTCTGCTCCTCAACGTGCCGAGCACCGACACCCCCCGCATCCAGGAATGCCACATCATGCTGGGCCACATCATCTGCGAACTGGTCGAAACGGCAATGTTCAAATGAGAGAGGCCATCATACTCGCTGGAGGCTTCGGCACACGGCTGCGCTCCGTCGTGAGCGACCTGCCCAAGCCCTTGGCGCCCGTCGCGGGGCGCCCCTTCCTGGCCTACCTGCTCGACGACCTCGACCGGCAGGGCTACCGCCACGTCGTCCTCGCCACCGGCTACATGCACGAGAAGGTGGAGCACTGCTTCGGCCACCGCTACCGCAACCTCACCGTCGACTACGCCCGCGAGATCGACCCCCTGGGCACCGGCGGCGCCATCGTCAACGCCCTGCAGCACTGCGCGCAGCAGCGCGTCACCGTGCTCAACGGCGACACCCTCTTCCGCATCGACCACGAGCGCCTCCTGCAGGCCGACAGCCCCGAGTGCCGCCTCACCGTCGTCCTGCGCCAGGTACACGACGCCGGTCGCTACGGCTCCGTGCAGGTCGACCCCAACGGACGCATCACCGCCTTCCGCGAGAAAGACCCCACCGCCGGCGCCGGTCTCATCAACGGCGGCATCTACCGCCTCGACCGCTCCCTCCTCGACTCCTGGCCACTCGGCCAGCCCTTCTCATTCGAGAAGGAGGTGCTCCAGTCCCTGCGCGAACCCTTCCGCGCCTACGTTTCCGACACCTACTTCATCGACATCGGAGTGCCTGAGGACTACAGCCGCGCTCAAACCGAACTGCCCCAGTTAGCCTTATGAAAGCCCTTTTCCTCGACCGCGACGGAGTGCTCAACACGCTCCGGCGCAACGACTACGTGAAAACCCCCGACGAGCTCGAGATCCTACCCGGCGTGCCCGAGGCCATGGCGCTGCTGCGCCTACAGTTCGCCCGTATCTTCATCGTCACCAACCAGCAAGGCATCGGCAAAGGGCTGATGACCGAGGCCGACCTGCAGGCCATCCACGACAAGCTGCTCGCCGCCATCGGGCCCGTCGACCGCATCTACCACTGCCCCGAGCTGGAACGCAGCCACAGCTTCCGTCGCAAACCCAATATCGGCATGGCCCTCCAGGCGCGGCACGACTTCCCCGACATCCGGCTGAAAGGCAGCGTCATGATCGGCGACAGCCGCACCGACATGCTCTTCGGCCGTCGGTGCGGCATGACAACGGTGCTGGTGGGCGACAACTCGGACGGGGCCCTCAGCGACCCCTACCTGGTCGACTACCGCTATGCCTCGCTGCTCGACGCAGCGCAGCAGTCGTGGTCGTGACAGTGGCTGCTGCTGGTCTCCAACTCAAGCGTGCTGTGATGGATCCCCATCTCATCGAGCAGATGCTTCACCCGGTCGGTGACCTCCTCGAGCAGGTCCGACGAGGGGATGACCACATGGCAGGTGAGGGCCGTCTCGGTGGTGGAGATGGGCCAGATATGGAGGTGGTGTACATTGAGCACACCCTCCTGTGATTCAATCTTCTGCTTCACTTCGTCGACGTCGAACCCCTCGGGCACGGCGTCGGTGCTCATGCGCAGACTCTCGGACAGCAGGCTCCACGTGCTGACCAGGATCACTACGGCGATGACGAGTCCGATGATGGGATCCACGATCGTCCAGCCGGTGAGGTTGATCACCACGCCGCTGACCACCACGCCGACCGAGACCAGCGTGTCGGCCAGCATGTGGAGGAAGGCGCCGCGCGTGTTGATGTCGTGCTGCTGCTGACGGCTGAGGGCCCAGGCCGTGAGGCCGTTAATCACGATGCCCACGGCGGCGGTCCAGATGATGAGGGTGCCGTTGACGTCGGAGGGGTGCATGAACTTGCGCACGCTCTCCACCATGATGGCGCCCACGGCGACCAGCAGGATGATGGCATTGAGCAGCGAGATGAGCACCGAGGCCTTGCGGTAGCCATAGGTGAAGCGGCGCGTGGCGTGGCTGGAGGCCAGCTTGAGGGCCACCATGGCCAGCAGGAGCGAGAAGACGTCGCTCAGGTTGTGGCCCGCATCGCTGAGCAGACCCAACGAATGGCCCACCAGGCCGGCGATGACCTCGACCACGACAAAGGCAAGGTTGAGCGCCACGGCTACAATATATATAGTAGAGAGGCGCTCGATGGCGTGGTGGTGATGGTGGTGGTGCAGACCATGATGCTCGTGCTCATGGTCGTGGTCGTGATGGTGATGTTCGTGTGACATAATGCTTAGTTTTTTTGTTCTAAATTTCGTTTTGCAAAATTACGAACATTCCTTCAAACGGAAGCATCCCCACTGTTGGTGAAAGCCAAGGCATCGGCCACAAGGAAGATACTGCCCGTAACGAGCACCAGATCATCCGTTTGTGCAGCCTGCCGGGCGGCTGTGATAGCCTCCCCTACCCGACTGAAGGCATCGCCATGGATACCGATCTGCTCCGCAGCGGCCTGCAGGTCGGCCACCGCGAGCCCCCGGGGGACGGAGGGCTGGGTGAAGTACCAGTGGAGCGTGGCACCCGACGCATGGACGGTGGAGAGCTGCTCGTGGAGCAGCTGCAGGATGGAGCGGAAATCCTTGTCGTTGACGCATCCGTAGATGACATGAAGCTGGCGGTGCGGGGTGTTGACGATCCCCTGCAGCATGGCCCGGATGCCGGGTTCGTTGTGGGCGGTCTCGCAGATGGTCAGCGGGCTGTCACCGATCCGCTGCCAGCGGCCGTGCAGGTGTGTGTTGGTCACCACGCGGGCCATCCCGCGCCGGAAGGCCGCGGGCGACACCTCGAGGTCGGTGGTGCGATGCAACACCTCGACCGATTCGAGCACGGTGACAATATTCTTTTTCTGGTATTCGCCGGTGAGCTCGGTGGTGTAGCGGCCGATGTCGTCGACCTGGTAGTGGCTGTCGGCAAAGGTGATGGGGGCCTGGCACCGGGCCGCAACCTGCATAAACACCGGCGCGGTCTCCGGCTGGGTCTCCCCTATCACCACGGGGACGCCGGGCTTGATGATGCCGGCCTTCTCGGCGGCGATCTTCTCCAGCGTGTCGCCGAGGAACTGCGTGTGGTCGAGGCCGATATTGGTGATGACCGAGAGGATGACCCCTCCGTCCTGCGGACACCTCCCCTGACCCAGGGGAGGAGCCGGAGGCATGACGTTGGTGCTGTCCAACCGTCCGCCCATGCCCACCTCGACGACGGCAATGTCGACCTTCTGCCTGGCGAAGTAGTCGAAGGCCATGCCCACCGTCATCTCGAAGAAGGAGAGGTGCAGGTCGGTGAAAAGCTGACGGTGCTCCTCGACGAAGGCAGTCACCTCCTCCTTCGGGATCATCTCGCCGTTAATCCGGATGCGCTCGCGGAAGTCGACTAAGTGGGGCGAGGTGTAGAGGCCCACCCGGTAGCCCGCTTCCTGCAGGATGGAGGCGAGGAAGTGGCTGACGGAGCCCTTGCCGTTGGTGCCGGCCACATGGATGGAGCGGAACTTGTTTTCCGGGTTGCCGAGGGCGGCCATCATGTCGATGGTGGGCTGGATGTCGGCCTTATAAGCGGCAGCGCCGATGCGGTGATACATCGGCAACTGCGCAAACATATAGTCTAATGTCTCTTGATAGTTCATTTGTGCGGAATGGTATAGGTGAGTCCGAGGGTGAAGAGGCCGCGCTGCGAGGGGTAGTTGGCCCAGAGCCAGTAGCGCTGGAAGGCCAGGTTGTCGCCCCGCAGGAAGAAGGAGAGCGCCCGGTTGTGGCGGTACTCCACCTGGGCGGCGATGCCGTAGCGCAGCGGCAGCTCGCCACGGTCGGAGTCCATCTTGCCCAGCAGCTGCCCCTCGAGGTGGAAGAACCACTTGTAGTGGTAGTTGAGGTCGATGCTGAGCAGGGCGTCCCAGTCGGGCCGGTAGTAGCGGCTCCACACCGGCTCGACGGCACCGAGGTCGGTGAAGGTGTAGTGGTAATAGTGGCCGCCGGCACGGAGGGTGATCATCTCGTCGTTGACGAAGGTGAGGTCGCCACCCACCGTGAGGCGGTTGAGGTTGTTGAAGACCACCTCGTAGACGTTGTCCAGCCCATAGCGCGGGCTGAGCATGAAGGTGGGGTCGTTGCTGCGCATCGAGTAGCTCACCTCGGCATTGGCCTCCAGCTTGCGGTTGAACGACCAGCGGGCGTGGCCCACGAAGTCGTAGTGGCCCGTGGAGGTGGCCGCGAAGTCGGGCACCACATAGGGGTTCACCAGGCGGATGCCGTTGAGGCTGACAGCCTCGAAGCCGCCCGTGGCCGCCAGGCTGAGCACCACGTTGCCGTTCATCAGGCTCTTGCTGACGCTGACATCGGGGAAGAGGCGGAAACGCGTGGAGGATGCGGGGTCGCCGAGGCCGTCCCAGCCGAGGGTGACACCGGCATGGATGTTGAGCCCGCGGAAGAGGAAGACGGCGTAGGGGTTGAGCTTGACGAGGTTGCCGACCGAGAGGAGCGTGTCGGCCGACGGGGTCGGCACGTAGCCCAGCGGCACCGAAGCGTCGGGGTGACCGTTGCGGTAGGCGTCCCACTCGGCATGCAGATATACGATACCCTTGTGCTTGTCGCCGAGGCTGAAGCCGTAGTGGACATCGCCGTTGAGGTTGAGGTTCAACTCGTTCTGTCCCCACACGCCCCAGAGGTCGCTCAGGTGGAGGTCGGCGGCATAGCCCAGCTTGCGGGCATCGAGCTGCATATTCTTGACGCCGATGTTCCAGGTGGCCACGTTGTACGAGGCGCGGTAGTCGCCGAGGGCGATGCCGTCGCGCGTCTGGCCGAGGACGGCCTGCAGCGTGCTGTCGGTGAAGCCGTAGTAGAGGTTGTGGTCGTGCTCATAGCTGAGGTCCGACGAGAGCTGCAGCACGTCGCCGACGATGTACCTGCCGAAGAGGGTCACGGCGGTGTTGCCCTGCTGCAGGGGGCCGTACTCGGGCATCTTGGCCAGCTTGTCCCACGACGAGCGGTGGTTGACCCTGATGCCGTAGGTCTTCAGCCGGTCGCGCGTGGAACTCCAGTAGAGGTCGGCCAGCGGCGACCAGTAGTTGCCCATGCCGAGGCGCAGGTAGTTGTTGTAGAGGCGCGTGGCAGGCTCGCCGATGATGCGGGCGGCGCGGATACGCGTGGGCTCGTAGACCGCACGCAGACGGCTCGGGGCGATGCTGTAGTGGAAAGCATGCTCGATGCGCGACAGGGTGTCGGTCACCTGCGCTGGGAAGTTGAGCTTCTCGGCCTGTTCGATGACCGGCGTGTAGGATCCCTTGACCACGACGCTCTCGTTGTAGCCTCCGTCGTTCTGTGCCTGTGCGGCGGCCAGCGGAAGCAACGCCAGGGCGATTATGATTGACTTCTTGAACATATAGTCTGTGTTTTTGTTTCTTCTAACTTCTTTTTTCGCTCCCTCGCCGCGGCATCCGGACTGAGGGGATGCCGCACCGGGGGGTTGTGGGGACAGGGCCTACAACTCGATGGTGATTTCTTCGTCCTCGGCCGGCGCGGTGGCGGGCTGCTCGGCGGCGAGGATGGCGTTGTATTTGTCGCGGGCCACCTGTGCCAGGTCGTCGTCGCCGTCGTAGTTCTCGAAGATGCTCTGCAGGGTCTGCTTGGCCTGGAGGCTGTTGCCACGGGCATAGTAGATGTCGGCCCACAGGATGAACGAGTAGGCAAGCCAGTAGTCGGAGGAGGCGTCGTTGACGATGCTCTCGATGATGCGCTCGGCCTGCTGGTACTGCTGTCGCTGCATGAGCAGCTCGGCCTGGCGGCAGCGGGCCTCGCCGTTGTACTCGCCGTTGGGCGAGCTGACGAGGAGGCCGTAGTAGTGTTCGGCCGAGTCGCGGAGCCCGGCGTCGAAGCAGTGGCGTGCGATGGCGAGACGGGCCTCGTCCTTCATCTCGGGAGTGGCCTTGTCCTCGGCGGCGAGGCGTCGGCCGGCGTCGAGGATGTCGTCGCCCCGCTTGAGGGCCACGGCGCAGCGGAGGCTGCCGAGGCGGCCCTGGAGCAGGCTGGCGTCGCTTTCGGCGTGGGCCGTGAGGCGCTGGTAGAGGGTGGCGGCCTTGGCGTAGTCGCGCAGCGAGAAGGCGATGTTGGCGGCATGGGCGAGGGCGCGCTCGCTGTACTGGTTGGCGGGGGCGTCGGCCACAGCCTCGTAGTGCGGCAAGGCATTCTCACGCTGATCCTGCCGCATATAGCTGTCGGCCAGCAGGTAGTGGGCCTTCAGCGCAAACAGGCCCGAGGGGAAGCGCTTGAGGTAGCTCTGCAGGGCGTCGGCGGCAGCGCCGTACTGGGCCTGCTGGTAGCGCTCCTCGGCGGCGAGGAAGGTGGTCGAGTCCTGCTCGACGGTGGAGATGGTGACCTTGGTGGTGCGCTGGACGTAGGAGAAGTATTCGTCGATGCGGTTCTGCGCGATATAGATGTTCTTGACGGTGCTCAGGGCGTCGCGGGCCTCGTCGGTGCCGGGGTACTGGGTCAGCAGGCGGTCGAAGGTGCGGAGGGCCTCGTTGTTGCGGTCGGTATTGTAGTAGATAAGGCCCTGGCTGAGGAGGGCGTTCTTGACGTAGACGCTCTGCGGGTACTGGCGGATGAAGTTGTTGTAGTAGGTCATGGCCATCTCGTTGTTGTCGCACATGAGGTAGGTGTTGGCGATCTCGAGCATGGCCTTCGACTTGAGGGGCGAGTTGGAGTAGCGCTCGAAGATGTAGTTGAGGTTGGTGAGTTTCTGGTTGTTCTTGCCCTGGGCGCCGTAGGCGAGCGCCTTCTGGTAGGTGGCATAGTCGGCGTCGCGTCCGTTGGCGGCGATCACCTTGTCGTACATGGGGATGCAGTCGGCGAAGCGGCTCTGGACGTAGAGGCAGTCGCCGAGGCGGTTGTAGACGTCGTTGAGCATGGCGCGGCTTTTGCTGTCGGAGGCGGTCAGGCGGCGGCTGAGGTCGCTGAAGGTCTCGTATGCGTCGGCGTACTGCTTCTTTTTCATCAGCAGGTAGCCGTAGGTGTAGCGTGCGTCGTTGGCGAAGGGCGAGGTGTTGGCGTAGGAAGAGAGGAGGAAGCGGTTGATGCTGCGCTCGGCCTCCTTGCCCTTGCCGTTGCGGTACTGCCACTCGCCGAGCAGGTAGTTGGCGTCGGCGGTGATGCGGGGGACGGCGTTGATCTTGACGGCTTTTTGGTAGAGGGCCACGCCCTCGGTCTCCTTGCCGCTGTTGCAGAGCTCGATGCCGCGGTTGAGAAGCGCGCGCTGGTAGGCCTGCTCGAGGGCGGCGTTGCGGTCCGGCAGCTGCTCGAGGAGGCGGATGGCCTCCTTGTAGTTGTTGGTCGAGCAGTAGAGCTCGGTGAGGATCTCCTCGGCCTCGGTGCGGTGGCGGCTGCGGGGATATTTCTTCAGGTAGCTCTCGAAGCTTTTGATGCTTTCGCCCATGGCGTTCTGGTTGAGCTGGCAGCTGAGCTTGGCGTAGTTGAAGAGGGCGTCCTCCTTGATGCTCTTGCTGTAGTCCATCTTCGAGGCCTGGAGGAACATGCTGCGTGCCTCCATCTGGCGGTCGAGCTTGAGGTAGCAGTCGCCCAAGACGTAGAGGGCGTTCTGGGCCACGCTGTCGTCGCACGAGGTCTTGCGCTCGAGGTATGGCACGGCGTCGGCGTAGCGGCCGAGCATGTAGTAGCTGTAGCCCACCTGGTAGTCGTTGTCCTGCGGCGTGCAGCTCTCGGCCTTGCGCTGCTCCTGCTCGACGAGCTGGTACTGCTCGAGGGCGCGCGCATACTCGCCCCGGTTGAAGTAGATCTCGCCGATCATCTGGTGGATCTCGTTGGACTTGAAGGCGTCGCGCTGGTTCATCAGCTGCGGGGCCATGGCCAGGAGCTCGTCGTCCTTGCCGAGGTAGTAGTAGATGCGAGCGATGTAGGAGGGGGCGATGCGGGCGAACCGGCGGTCCTCGCTCAGCTCCTTGAAGTTCTTGAGGGCCAGGTCGTACTGGCCGTTCATGTACTGGATGTGGGCGTAGTAGTAGAGACTGGAGGTGCGATACTTGGAGCGCCCCTCGATCTGCTGCGAGAAGAGCTTGGAGGCGCGCTGCAGGTCGCCGCGCTGGAAGTAGCAGTAGCCCATCTTGAAGTTGTACTCGCTGCGGTGGTTGAATTCCACCTCGGAGGGGTCGACATCGCGGTAGCAGGCGAGGGCGCGCTCGTAGTCGCCGCGCGAGTAGTGGAAGTTGCCGAGGTAGAGGCGGGCCATGTTGCAGCGCGAGCTCTGGGGGTAGAGGCGCAGGAACTCCTCGAGGCGGTAGGAGGCGTCGTTGTTGTCGAGCATCTGGGCGCAGACGGCTGCGTAGTAGGCGGCGTCGCTGACGGTGAGCCAGTCGACCTCCTGGGGGCGCACCTGGTCGAAGATCTGTTGGGCGGCGGCGTACTTCTGCTTCTGGTAGAGGTCGGAGGCCTGGCGGTAGAGGCTGCGCAGGCGTTCGCCGGAGGTCTCGCGCTGGCCCCACACGGTGAGGGTGGCGCCGAGGAGGAGTGCGACAACGGTGACTTTCTTGATGATCATATCTTTGTGTGTTTTGTTCCTATTCATTATGCTTTGTAGCATCGTCAGTCGACGAATTCGGGTTTTTCAGGTGCCTCGGGGGCCTTCTGCCAGGGGGCACGGAGCAGGAAGCCGCTCTCGGGCGTGGGGGTGACGGTGTAGGGGCAGCGCCCCTCGGGGTCGAAGAGGATGAAGGTGGGGTAGCTCACCACACCCATCTGCTCCAGCCAGCGGTAGTTGCCGTCGAAGTGGAGCCACGTCCAGCTGTAGCGCGGGCCCCGCTTGTTGTTGCGCAGGAAGTGGTACATCTTCTGGAATTCGCGGTCGCAGTCGACCGAGACGAAGACCACGTCGGGGTTCTTTGTGTAGACGCTGTCCTTGAAGTGGGCCAGGGTCTCGATCTCGCGCAGCGAGTTGGGGTCGCCGACGCGGACGAAGCTGAGGTAGATCCACTTGCCCTGCAGGCTGTCCAGGCGCACCAGCTGCCGGTCGGCATCGGGCAGGGCGACGGCGAGGCGCGAGGCGGGCGCGGAGGGGTTGGACGACGCCGCGGCCGCGGCGGCCGCGGCGGACCGCAGGAGGCGCTCGGCCAGCAGGCGGTGTTCGCCCCACTTGGAACGCGACCCCAGCGAGGCCAGCATGTGCAGCACGCCCTCGTGGTCATAGTCCTGATCGTAGAGGCTCTCCTTCAGCGCCACCAGGGCCGCCAGCTCGCGCAGCTGCTCGTCGTAGAGCAAGGGGTCGGTGCCCAGCGAGTCGAGGTAGCGGTCGACGGCGCCCTGCTGCACCCACTCGGCCAGACGCCACTTGCCCACCTTGCGCGTCCCCTGGCTCACCATGCCGCCCAGCACGTCGAAGAGGGTGCGCATGTAGCACTCGTCGTGGTAGAGGATGGGCTGCGGAAGCACGCGGGTGAGCATCTGCCGCCGGCTGGCGAAGCGCATGTCGTAGCGCATCTGCGCCAGCGTGAAGCGGCGGTAGCGGTCGAAGAAGGACTCGGCCTGCGTGCCGCTTTCGGCGTTCCACTTGCCGATGCCCACCCGCCGCTCGAGCGAGTCGAGCCACCGGCGGTCGGGCTTGAAGCGGGGGTCGAAGTGGACGCGCTGCGCGCTGACGAACGAATCGACCTCGGCATCGAACTGCATCATCCTGACATTCAGCTCGTCGGACGGCAGGTCAAGGAACTCGAACGGCAGCGTCACGGGGTCGAGGTAGACGTTGCGCTCCTCGTCCTGCTCCCACCGGAACTCGGGCAGCCAGAGGCGGTAGGTGCGGCCCGGCTCGACGTAGAACGACTGGTTGTAGCACTCCACCTGCAGCACCACCAGACGCGGATAGGTCAGGTAGCATCCCAGGCTGAAATGGCCGTTGGAGTCGGCCGTGGCGCTGTCCAGCAGCAGCTCCTGCATGGTCAGCATGTCCTCGTAGCACAAAAGCTCTATGTGGCGGCCGGCCAGATTGGCCCCGTCGCCCACCAGCGTCACATTCACCTGCGCCCGCAGCGCGACGGCGCACAGCAGCAGAGAGATTATAGATAGCAAACGTCTCACATCGTCGTTTTTTAGTTTCCTGTCTGCCATAACGGCAACCGCAACATAATTATTGTACGCACGACAAAGAAAACTATCAACACCGGCGTGTTGACACCCTGACGCCCCTCTCCCACCCTGCCGACACCCCCTCAACGGGTATATGACTCTACCATTTCTTCAGTCGTTCTTCAGTCGTTCTTCAGTCGTTCT
>CAMNIH010000053.1 GCA_946540365.1 uncultured Bacteroidales bacterium | reverse complement strand
CAATCAGGCTGTCGAATCTGTCATATAGTTGCCGTTCATTGTCTTCCATTTTGAATAGCTCTTCACTTATATAATAACAATTTTTTGGTGCGAAAGTTTACATAGGGTGAAAGCTTTTTTTGATTTTTTTGTGAAGTAACCCGTTGGCGGATTTATGGATTTCGCGAGCGGAGCGAACGGGAGAAATAAACCTCCCTGGCTGTGGCGGAAATCCAGAGATCCATTAAGCTGATGTGCTCCGCAGGGAAAGGTTTTCTTAGATTTGTGAATTTCACCAAGAGGACAGACAGAAGGGGACGCCGATGTTGGCGCCCCCTTTGTTGTTTCTTTTGCTGGACGAAGGCTAAATTTGTGACGCGAACTCCTGAATGGTCAAAACTGCGACTTTCGGCCAGTCGATCTGCTTGAGAACGCTGAAATGGGCATCGTTGGTTACAATGTATTCGGCATCGGCCGCAACGGCGCAGTCGACGAACTTGTTGTCGTCGACGTCCTGCTCAATCAGGCCGAAATGAATGTATGTATCCTGAAAATGGGTGGAGTGCAGCCGGGCGATGGCTTCCACTACGTTATGGGCAATCTCCTTGGTGGTCTTCTGTGCGATTATTTCCTCGTATTCAATCAGAATATCGGTATTGACGCAAAGGGCGATGTCGCCACACAGCACGCCTGTCCATATCTTGTGGTATGGACTATGGGTCGGCAGGGCCTGAAGGAGACAGTTGGTGTCAAGTACGATTCGACGCATAGCGGTAGGGGGTGCGCATGTGCTCGTTGCCCCATTTGTTAATGATCTCTTCGTTAATAATGCCGTTGTCCCACAGGGTGTCGATCTCCTTCTGCGCCTTGGCGGCAAAGAAGTGGGCTACCAAGTCCTTGAACTCGTTGAGGTCGGCCTCGGACTGGATGCTTTTCAGTGCGTTCAGCAACTCCAACTGCGCTATTTGTGAGTATGACATGTTATAATAACTTTTATATAGATAACGCCATCCAAAGAATATTATTGTGTGGCTGCATAAAATGAATGACGGTTGGGGGGGGGCAGTGGGCCGGTGGCCTCAGGCGGTGTACCGGCTTGTGGGGCCGAAGTCGTAGCCGTCGACGAGGAGGCGGCCTTTGGTGGTGCGGCCGAGGAAGCAGCAGTTGAGGCGTGCCTCGTCCATCTTGAGGAGGAACTGGTCGTCGTGTCCTTCGTCGAGGGCCACCAGGTAGCGGCCGGCCTCCTCGCCGAAGAGGAAGGCGTCGAGCCGCACCTCGCGGGGCGTGAGGATGTCGTAACCCAGCGGGGCGACGAGTCGCAGCAGCGAGCAGAAGAGGCCGCCGCGGCCGACGGCGAGGGTGGGGGAGCAGACCCCGGCCTCGGCCAAGGCGCCGAGGATGAGCTCGATGTACTGGCAGTCTTCGTCGTGGCCGCCGGCCCCCATGGGTTGGTCGACCAGGTGTAGGCAGCGGCGCGCGTACTCGCTGTCGGCGAACTCGGTGCTGACGTTGCCGACCATGTAGAGCAGGAGACCGGTGGATAGTGGGTAGTGGGTAGTGGGTAGCGCTTGCCCCCGTACCCACTTCTCACTATCCACTACCAGCTGCAGCGCGATGTCGAGGCAGTCTTTGACGCGTGGCTCGTGGATGGCGCGGTGGTCGGCGGAGCCGGTGTAGAGGTATTCGTCGCGTTGGACGCTGTGGTGTTGGCCGCGCAGCCAGCCGTAGAGGCTCTGCTGGCGCCCGTTGCTCTCCCACATGGCCAGCAGTGTGGTGAGTTCTTCCATGGTGGGGATGCGCCCCACGATGTCGAGCACCTCGTCGTAGGCCTCGCGCGAGATGCCGAGGGCTTCGACTTGCTCGAAATCAATCGGTTGCTCCGTCATCGTGGTCCTTGAGGCTTTCGAACAGGGCGGCGACGCCGGCGTGGATGTCGTTCCAGGCGGTGCGGAAGTTGCGCGTGTACCAGGGGTCGGCAATCTCCTTGCCGTCGAGCAGCAGGCGCACCTTGCCGTCGGGGTCGTTGCCGACGATGTGCATGATGTTGTCGATGTTGGCGTTGTCCATGCCGAGGATGAGGTCGTAGTGCTGGTAGTCGTCGGGCGTGAGCTGGCGGGCGCTGTGGCCGGCGCAGCCGATGCCGTGCATGGCCAGCTCCTGCCGCGCCATGGGGTAGACGGGGTTGCCCAGCTCCTCGGTGCTCGTGGCCGCCGAGGCAATTTCGAACGCCTCCTCCAGGCCCGCCTGACGGACCATTTTCTTCATAATAAACTCAGCCATCGGGCTGCGGCAGATGTTGCCGTGACAGACAAAGAGTATTTTTTTCATGGTGCAAAGATACGAATAAATATTGAGATGTGCAAAAAAATATCGTTTTGGGTGGCTGATTTCTTGTTCCGGACGCGGATTGCACGGATCTAAACGGTTTATTTTGGTGTCTTTATATATTTATGAGAACTGTTTAAAAGGGGTGAAGACCTTGTTGAGGCCTATATGACTCTACCTTTTCTTCAGTCGTTCTTCAGTCGTTCTTCAGTCGTTCTTCAGTGATCACTGAAGAACGACTGAAGAACGACTGAAGAACGACTGAAGAAAAGGTAGACTCATCCCCTTGTCAAGGGGGTGTCATGAGGGGGTGGGGCGGTGGCGGGCGGAGGGCGATGGAGAGAGAAAATTTTGCCGTGTGAGTATTTTTTTTTATATTTGCACGTTGAATATACGATACGATAACAATATAAGAAACTGATAATGAGACCGAATTTCCAAAATGTCGACTTCCGTAAGACGGAGGGAAAGCAAGAATCCTTCGCCCAGTGGGAGCAGGAGAACCATAATGAGAAGAGCTGGAAGACGCCGGAGCAGATCGATGTGAAGCCTGCCTACGGCCGCAAGGACCTCGAGGGCATGGAGCATCTGAACTATGCCGCCGGTATCGTGCCCTTCCTGCGCGGCCCCTACTCGACGATGTACGTCATGCGTCCGTGGACCATCCGCCAGTATGCCGGTTTCTCGACCGCCGAGGAGAGTAACGCCTTCTACCGCCGCAACATCGCCGCCGGCCAGAAGGGCCTGAGCTGCGCCTTCGACCTGGCCACCCACCGCGGCTACGACTCGGACCACGAGCGCGTGGTGGGCGATGTGGGCAAGGCCGGCGTGGCCATCGACAGCATCCTCGACATGAAGATCCTCTTCGACCAAATCGACCTGGGCAAGATGTCGGTTTCGATGACCATGAACGGCGCCGTGCTGCCGATCCTGGCCTTCTATATCATCGCCGCCGAGGAGCAGGGCGTGCCGCAGGAGCAGCTGCAGGGCACCATCCAGAACGACATCCTCAAGGAGTTCATGGTGCGCAACACCTATATCTATCCCCCGCTGCCGTCGATGAAGATCATCGCCGACATCTTCGAGTACACCTCGAAGCACATGCCCAAGTTCAACAGTATCAGCATCTCGGGTTACCACATGCAGGAGGCCGGCGCCACGGCCGACATCGAGCTGGCCTACACTCTGGCCGACGGCTTGGAGTACCTGCGTGCCGGTATTTCGGCGGGCATGAGCGTCGACGACTTCGCGCCGCGTCTGTCGTTCTTCTGGGGCGTGGGCATGAACCACTTCATGGAGATCGCCAAGATGCGTGCCGCCCGCATGCTGTGGGCCAAGATCGTCAACCAGTTCAACCCGAAGAACCCCAAGTCGCTGGCCTTGCGTACGCACAGCCAGACTTCGGGCTGGAGCCTCACCGAGCAGGATCCCTTCAACAACGTGGCCCGCACCTGCATCGAGGCCATGGGCGCCGCCCTGGGCCACACCCAGAGCCTGCACACCAACGCCCTCGACGAGGCCATCGCCCTGCCGACGGACTTCAGCGCCCGTATCGCCCGCAACACGCAGATCTACCTGCAGGAGGAGACCAATATCTGCCGCGTTGTCGATCCGTGGGCCGGCTCCTACTACGTCGAGAGCCTCACCCATGAGCTCGCCCACCGCGCCTGGGCCCACATCCAGGAGGTGGAGAAGCTGGGCGGCATGGCCAAGGCCATCGAGAGCGGCGTGCCCAAGATGCGCATCGAGGAGGCTTCGGCCCGCAAGCAGAGCCGCATCGACTCGAACATCGACACCATCGTGGGTGTCAACAAGTACCGCCTCGACCACGAGGATCCCATCGAGACCCTCGAGATCGACAACACCGCCGTGCGCAACGCCCAGATCGAGCGTCTGCGCAAGCTGCGCGCCGAGCGCGACAGCCAGGCCGTCGAGGCCGCCCTCGACGCGCTGACCGAGTGCGCCCGCACCGGCAAGGGCAACCTGCTGGAGCTCAGCATCGACGCCGCCCGCAAGCGCGCCTCGCTGGGCGAGATCAGCTATGCATTGGAGAAAGTGTACGGCCGTTACAAAGCCAAAATCAATCTTATCAGCAACGTGTACAGCAGTCAAACCAAGGAAAGCGAAGCTTTCAAGAAAGCACAGGAACTGACCGACCGTTTTGCCAAGTTGGAGGGTCGTCGTCCGCGTATCATGGTGGCCAAGATGGGCCAGGACGGCCACGACCGTGGCGCCAAGGTGGTGGCCACCGGTTATGCCGACATGGGCTTCGACGTCGACATGGGCCCGCTGTTCCAGACGCCGGCCGAAGCCGCCAAGCAGGCCGTGGAGAACGACGTACACATCGTCGGTGCCAGCTCGCTGGCCGCAGGCCACAAGACCCTGCTGCCGCAGCTGATCGAGGAGCTGAAGAAACTGGGTCGCGAGGACATCATGGTGGTGGCCGGCGGCGTCATCCCGCCGCAGGACTACGACACCCTGTTCAAGGCCGGCGTGGCCGCCGTGTTCGGCCCCGGCACCCCCGTCAGCACTTCGGCCATCAAGATGATGGAGCTGCTGCTGGCCGCTCGCGAATAAACGCTGATACTATATGAAGAAGCTGCTGGTACTCGTCGCCCTTGTCGCTGTGACCCTTGCGGGTCGTGCGTTCAGCTTCAGCGTCGAGGTGTCGTCGGGACAGACGATCTATCTGACTGTTACCGGAGATGCCGCCGTCAAGGTGGTGTCTCCGGCAACTATGAGTTGGGAGGGCTACACCACCCCCACGGGACGCCTTGTAATCCCCGCCACGGTGCAGCACGAGGGGACGACCTACAGCGTCACCGCGATCGAACGCTTCGCCTTCCAGCAGTGTACGGGCCTGACGGCTGTCAGCATCCCCGGCAGCGTGGCCGTCATCGGCCAGCGCGCCTTTGCCGAGGATACGATGCTTGCGTCAGTGACTATCGGCGAAGGGGTGCAGCGCATCGAGATGATGGCCTTCTTTATGTGCAGTTCGCTGGATACCATCGTGCTCCCCACCACCGTGAACCGCATCGGTGTGTCGGCCTTCGAGCAGACGGCCTACTACAATAATTCCGACAACTGGATCGACAATGTGCTGCTTGTGCTGGGCGGATGGTTGCTTCGCGGCAGCCAGACCATTGTGGGCGATGTCGAGGTGCCGGAGGGGATCAGGGGGCTGGCCAACAACGCATTCTTCTACTGCCAGTACATCGAGCGCGCCCTGCTGCCCTCGACACTCATGTATGTGGGCGAGGGAGCCTTCAAGGAATGCTACGCCCTCGACACGGTACGGCTCGGGGCGATGGTGCCCCCGTCGCTCTACGACGACAGTTTCGAGGGGGTGCCCCAGCCGCTGTCCCTCGTGGTGCCCTGCGGCACGTTGGCGGCATACGCGTCGGCCGCCTACTGGAGTCTGTTCGATATCATCGAAGCCTCGTGCGGCGGCGGCGACGAGCCGTGGGCTCCGGTCAACCCCATGCCGCAACCGCTGCCCGATCCGCTGCCGCAACTGGGTATCGGCGACGCCGCGCTGTCGGCCCTGACGGTGACCCAGGTCGCCGGTGGCTTGACGGTGGCCCATGCCGAGGGGCTGGCCTTCGAGGTGTACGACCTGACGGGGCGCCGCGTGGCAGCGGTGGCCAATGCCGCCGGCGGACAGTTCGTGCCGCTCGCCGCGTCGGGCATCTACCTGCTGCGCATTCCGGCGGCAGGTGTCTCATTGAAAGTAAGTTATTGCAGGTAAAGGGTGTCGCCCTTGTGCAGGGCCGACGTGTCCTTGGTCATGCTGTGGAAACGCTGGATGATCTGGGTGGCGTTCTCGCTGCTGTTCTTCTCGGGCAGTTCGGGGTGGCGGCGGTGTACGAGCATCGAGATGATGAGGTAGGCGCCGATGCCGATCAGGATCATACCCACCACCTTGTTGATCACATTCATCAGCTTGGCCGACATGATGTTCTGCAGCATGGCCGACAGGCGGCATTTGAGGATGCCGACGGCCAACTCGGTCAGCAGCAGGCTGATAAAGAAGACATAGCGGTCGGCAAGGCTGATGTTGACTTCAGCGGTGACGAAGGTGATGATCGAGATCCAGTAGAGCCAGACGGTGGGGTTGAAGAAGTTGAGCGCGAAGCCCTGCATGGCCAGCTCGCGGCTGCGGGGCACCCCGTCGAAGACCAGCTTCTTGCCCTCGCGCTTGACGGGTTTGCGCAGCAGCGAGACGATGCCGAGCACAATCACCACCGTGCCGCCGATGGTGGCCACGTAGGGATTGTGCAGGATGTCGCTCAGATCGAAGTTTTTTAGCAGAGTGAGCATCAAGCCCACGATGATGATGTCGCTGGCGTTGACGCCGATTTCGAATGCAACGCCCTTGCGGAAACCATAGTGTATGCTGTTCTGTATCAGTGCAAAGAAAGAAGGGCCGATGCTGAAAAACAACGACAGGACCAGTCCGCAGAGTATGCCAACGAGTATCTCCATAGAGCAAAAATTGCGGTGCAAAGATACGAAATAAATGTGAATTATATGTATTTCATATAAATATTGGTGTCGGCGAAAGATAAAAAAACACCGGTTTTGAATATTTTTTTTGTCAGTATGGATTTTCTTCGTATCTTTGCAAACTCAATAGGAGTGTGAAAATGGGTCAGATTGATGATAGAAAAATACACCTCTCCGGCTTGAAATCAGGTGTTTACACCTACCATATGCAGCTGGATGACGCAGTGCTTGAGGGCTTCAAAAATGAAGAAATCAAGGGCGGAAATGTGGATTTTGACATCAAAATGGAGAAGAACGAGCGGGTGACGATGCTCACGATTGCCATGAAAGGCGAGGTGAGGACCGAATGTGACCGGTGCTTGGGGGAGATGACGGTTCCGGTGGAGGGCAACGAGACGCTGAACATCCGCTTCAGCGATTCGGAGACGAGCGACGACGAGGAGACGGTCATCCTGCCCGAGGGAACTGCCGATCTGGATCTGACTCCGTGGCTGTACGAGTATGTGGCTGTCCGCATCCCCTTGCAGCACTCACATCCCGACGGGGAATGCGACCCGGAGGTGACCCGCTATATCGCCGACAGCGAACAGCCGCACGACGACGACTATGTGGACCCCCGATGGGAAGCCTTGAAGAAACTGAAATAATAAACAAAAAAAAGTAATAATATGCCACATCCAAAACACAGATTCTCGCAGACCCGTACGGCCAAGAGAAGAACGCACGATGCGTTGGAGAAAGCGCAGTTGACCACTTGCAGCAACTGCGGAGCTCAAGTAATGTACCACCACGTTTGCCCCGAGTGCGGCTACTACCGTGGTAAACTCGCCATCGAAAAAGGTGCCGAGGAGTAACAAAGCTTGACTTGACGAAGAGCGGGCGTTTCGGTGACGAAACGCCCGCTTTCTTTTTGCATCGGGGCTGTTCAGATTGCCATGCCGGCGGCGTGGCCGGTGGAGAAGGCCAGCTGCAGGTTGTAGCCGCCGGTGTCGGCGTCGAGGTCGAGCACCTCGCCCACCAGGAAGAGACCCTGTACGAGTTTGGATTCCATTGTTTTGGGGTTTACCTCGCCCAGTGCGACCCCCCCTTGGGTGACAATGGCCTCGTTCCAGTCGTGGGTGCCGGTGAGTGTGAATTCCACCCACTTGAGCCAACGGCCCAACCGACGGCGTTCGTCGCCGGTGATTTGGTGGAGGCGTTTGTAGTATTCTATGTGCAACTGCTTCAGTGCAAGGGGGATCAACTCGGCCGGCAGCCAGAGTCGCAGGGCGTCGTTGAAGATGCGTGTGCCGTTGGCGGCCAGGTCGGCCTGCAGGCGCTTGTCCAGTTGGTCGGCCGTGAGGCCGGGTTTGAGGTCGAGGCGTGCGACGAGGTTGCCGGTAGTGCGGTCGGCCGGGGCGTCGGTGTGGAGGCGCCGGGTGACTGCGCGGCTGGCGCTCAGCACGATGGGGCCGGCGAGGCCGTCGCTGACGAAGGTCATCTCGCCCACCCCCGAGACGAAGAGGGGTTTCTGTTGATCGAAGACGCTGAGTTGCACGTTCTTCAGTTGGAATCCCACCAGGTCGTCGGGGATTGTTTCGCTGCAGCGCAGGGGCACCAGCGCGGGAAGGGGTTCGATGATGGTGTGGCCCAGCTCGGCCGCCATGCGGTAGCCGGCGCCGGTGGAGCCGGTGGTGGGGTAGGAGAGGCCGCCAGTGGCCAGCACGATGTGGCGGCAGGCGATGCGCTCGCCGTTCTGCAGCACGACGGCGGTGGCCTGGGGGAGCGCGGCGGCGGGGTCGGTGAAGACCTCTATCTTTTTGACGGTGGTGTTCTTGCGGATGGTGACGTTGGAACGGCCCTCGAGGTCGTTGACGAGGGCCAGGAAGATGTCGAGCGCTTTGCCGCTGGCGGGGTAGACGCGGTTGCCGCGTTCGACGGTGAGGGCCACGCCCCGCTGTTCGAAGAAGTCCATCAGTTCGCGGTTGAAGAAGCGCCCATAGGCATTGCGGATCCAGCGCGAGTCGGAGCCGATATGGGGGAGGGTGTCGCGCAGGGGATTGGTGTTGGTGAGGTTGCAGCGGCCCTTGCCGGTGATGCGCAGCTTGCGTCCGGCCTGGTCCATCTTCTCGATCAACAGCACCTGCCGGCCGCGTTCGGCTGCCGCAACGGCCGCCATCAGACCGGCGGCTCCGGCACCAATGATGATGGCATCGTACACGGCGTCAGACTTTTGCGGCCACGTTGATGTAGTCCTCGGGGTGGATGCAGAGCACAGGGATCTGCGACTTGTGGACCACCTGCTGGGCGTTGGTGCCGAGGAAGAACTGCGAGATCAGACGGTCCTGCTCGGTGTTGATGATGACCAGGTCGGCCTTGATTTCGTCGGCGTAGTGGAGCACGGTGTCGCTGTAGGTGGAGTAGGTGCGGATCTCGAAGTGGTAGGGCACATTCTCGCGTTCAAGGAAGTCGATGCTCTGGCCGATGTAGGTGCGCAGCGCCGACTCCTCCTCCTTGAGGTCGAGCAGTCCGAGGATATAGACTTCGGAGCCGAAGATCTTGGCCATGGCGGCAGCGGGTGGGACTTTCTGGCGCGAGTTGGCGTTGACGCGCAGGGGGACGACGATGCGTTCGAGGCGCTTGTGGAAGTCGTAGCCCTGGCGGATGGTGAGCACGGGGCAGGGCGAGTCCTGCACGATGCGGGCGGCCTGGCTGCCGATGACGAATTTCTCGAATCCGGAGGCGCCGTTGGTGCCGATGACGATCAGCGGCGAGAGCTCCTGGCGGGCCACGTCGGCGATGGCGGTCGAGACCTTGCCGTTCACGATGCGCTGCTCGATGCGGCCGTGTTTCATCATGGGATTGTATTTTTCGCAGAGGGTCTGTAGTTTGTCGAGTGCCAGGTTGGTGAGCATCTCCATCTGCTCGCCGGTGAAGAGTTTTTTCTCGCGGCGCACCCAGACCAATGTGATGCCGCATTGCATGCGGTTGGCTATGTCAATGGCCAGTTCCAGAGCTACATACGAGCCCTCGGAGAAGTCGGTTCCTACTACAATAGATTTCATTATTCTCATATAATTTAGGTTTGTAACGTATGTTTTATGCTAATATTGTGCAGAATGCGAAAAAACTTTGCCCGGCGGTGGACGGCTCCGACGGTGGATGAGTCCGGCACGTTCGAGGCATGGGGGGGAGGTGGGAGGGGTGCGCCCGAAGGATGCTGAGGGTATGCATGGTGCAAGTGGGTTACAAGATGCTGGTTTTCAGTTGTGATGCTATTATTTGGCGGTATGTCGGAAAAAATGTGTATTTTTGCACCATGAATGACAATTTGGACAGTCGCAATATCTCGGCCAAAGAGAGGGAGATAGAACGTGCGTTGCGCCCCTCGGCTTTCGACAGTTTCGCCGGCCAAGGGCAGGTGGTGGAGAACCTCAAGGTCTTTGTCCGTGCCGCGCGCGAACGGCAGGAGTCGCTGGATCATGTGCTCCTCTACGGGCCTCCGGGTCTCGGCAAGACCACGCTCAGTAATATCATTGCCAACGAGTTGGGTGTTTCGATCAAGACCACCAGCGGGCCGGTGCTCGAGAAGCCCGGCGATCTGGCGGGGCTGCTCACCTCGCTGCAGACCAACGATGTGCTTTTCATCGACGAGATCCACCGTCTCTCGCCGGTCATCGAGGAGTACCTCTACAGTGCGATGGAGGACTTCCGTATCGACATCATGATCGAGAGCGGACCCGCGGCCCGCTCGGTGCAGGTGAACCTCAAGCCCTTCACCCTCATTGGCGCCACCACGCGCAGCGGTATGCTCACCGCGCCGCTGCGTGCCCGCTTCGGCATCAACTGCCGATTGGAATACTATGACGCCGAGACGCTTACGAAGATTGTCAACCGGTCGGCCTCGTTGCTGCAGGTGAAGATTACCAGCGAGAGCGCCATCGAGATTGCGCGCCGTTCGCGCGGCACTCCCCGTATCGCCAACCGTTTGCTGCGCCGTGTGCGCGACTTTGCGCAGGTGAAGGGCGACGGCACCATCACGCTCGACATTGCACGCTACGCCCTACAGGCCCTCAATGTGGATCGCAACGGCTTGGACGACATGGATATCCGCATCCTGACCACCATCATCGACAAGTTCAAGGGCGGCCCTGTGGGCTTGGGCACTATCGCCACCGCCGTGGGCGAGGATGCCGGCACGGTGGAGGAGGTCTACGAGCCCTACCTCATCCAGGAGGGCTACCTGATGCGCAC
>CAMNIH010000052.1 GCA_946540365.1 uncultured Bacteroidales bacterium | reverse complement strand
TTTTTTTTATTGTTTGTCTATATCAATGTCATTATGGAAACTCTTGTAAAGGACAGTTTGTATTTCTTGTTGCGTATGTGTGTGAAATACGGCGACGCACATTCTTACTGAAAAAAAGGAAACCACTTCATTGTTTTTTGGATCAGAGTCTGGAGGATCGGCCGGGTGTCCTCTGAGGCATCTCCTTGAATGTCTTACATTATACCCATTGTCCATTTTTTCATACATTGTTCTTAATGTCGCCATATCTCGTATATACTCTTCGCCTTTTCCCATGGCGCGCAGCAAGTTGGCGAAGGCGGCGGAGTCCTCGGCCTCGAGGAGGGTCATGTCGAGCCGCAGGGTATCATTGATGGGCATCTGGCGGATGAAGGCGGCGCGGACGCCCGGCTGGTGGCGGTACTGGCGGTAGACCTCGCTGCACTCGCTCAGCGGCACCGTGTGCCGCCAGTAGGTGATGGCGGCCGATACCCCCACCGTCAGCAGGCAGAGCAGCGGGAAGAGGAGCCAGAGGATATGTCGTCCACGCCGTGTCATAGCTGCATGACGATTTCGTGGGCCGCGGCGACGGTGGGCTGTTGCAGGGACGGCCTGTCGCAGCGGACGGGGATGTCGGCCAGCCCCTGCGCCACGACGGGGGGCGTGGCGACGAAGAGGACCACCTGCACCAGGGTGGCGATGCCCAGCTGGCGCCAGGTGTGGATGTGGTCGGACCACTGCCGGCTCCGGTCGGCGATGTCGGCCAGCAGCTGCTCCTGATGCGCCTGGCGGGCGCTGTGGCTCTGCGCTCCGAGGGGGGAGGTCTGGGGTGTCTGTATGGGATTCATGGGTATAGGTGTGTTTTTTTTTATTGTTACTTGATGTAGTGTAGCTCGCGGGCGCGCCGGGCGAGCTTCTGCCGCAGCCGCGTGAGGCGGGTGGCGGCGGCAGTGTAGCTGAGGCCGTAGAGGGTGGCCAGCTCGTCGGTGTTGTAGCCCTCGAGGTAGAATCTTATGAATTGCTGTTCTTCGTCGGTGAGGGCGGGCATGAGGTCGTCGAGAGTGTCGCGCAGCCGGGCGGCCGTGTCGTCGTCGGCGAGGCTGTCGGCGAGGGACTGGGCGTCGAGCGAGGCGGTGTGTGTGTCGAGGGTGCGTCGGGCGTTGTCGATGGCCGACCGTATCACGCGGATCACCCAGGCACGCTCCGTCTGTGGCGACGCCGATTCGGTCAGGCTGTCGCAGAACTGGATGAGGCGCAGGGCGACCTCCTGCACGTAGTCGCATGCCCGCTCCACGTTGCCGTGCGCCGCCAGCAGGCAGCGCCACCGCACAAGGGTCTCATAGCGCTTCCACAGGGCGCGGAAACGTATGTGGGGTTCGGTATGCAGAGGGGCATCCATGACGTTGTCGGCTCTTTCTATATATAGAAGACCGCCCAAGCGGCTCTTTTTTTACAGACCGCCCCTCTTTTTTAACATTTTTTCAGGGCTGGCGGAGCAGGCCACGGGGGCCGTCGGCCTCGAGCGGGGCACGCTTGCGGAGTGGGGCGCCGACGCTCCAGGGCTCCTCCATCTCCCATTTCTCGCGCAGGCTGAGGGTCTTCTCGAAGAGGTGGTGCTCCTCGGGTTGGCGCCCCAGGAGGTAGTCGCCCGGCGTCCAGCGGCCGTTGCCGTCGCGGTCCACCACGGCGCGCAGCCGGTAGTCGCCGGCCGGCAGATGGGTGAGGCGTAGCGTGCCCGAGCCCGCAAGGGGGCGCTGCAGCACCACGGTGTCGCGCTTGTCGAGCACCTCGACCACCAAGGGATGGCCCGTGCGGTTGTCGACGTGGAGCGTCAGGATGCCGTAGTCGCGCGGCGTGGCCCGGAAGCGCAGGCTGTCGCTCGGGTGGCCGTAGAGGTCGGCGAAGAGGCTGTCGGCCAGGCGTATCTGGTACTCCTCGCCCGAGTGCAGCACCGTGTCGAGCCGGGCGACGAGGCCGCTGCTGTCGAGCCGGATGGCGCAGCGCCCCACGGTGCTGTCCTTCAGGTGCATCACCTCGGCCATGGGTGCCTCGCCCACGGCGTGGACGGGGGCGCTGAAGGCCAGCAGCAGGCTGTCGTAGTAGGCTTTGCTGCCGTCGCAGAGCGTACGTATCAGGGGGGTCTTGGGCTGCGCCAGGTTGCCGCGCCGCCCTTTGGCCGCAGGCTTGCGGTAGCGCAGCTTCAGCGTGTCGCGCAGCCCCTCGTCGGTGGTGAGGACGAGCACCGTCGAGTCGCACTGCTCGTTGAGGCACCAGATGTCGAGGGTGTCGCCCTTGGCGTTCTGCCGCCATTCGAGGCGCTCGCCTTCGAGGCGCGGGTGCTGCATGGGCAGCTGCGCGCTGACCACGATGCGGCCCGGGGCCTTGAACTCGGCCTTCAGCACTCGCTGGCGGCTGCGGTCGGGGGCCGAGATGTAGAGGTTCGACAGGCGCGTGCTGTCGATGCTGTCGGCGGCCGCCGTGAGGGTGGTGTCCCACGCCACGGCCTCGGTGCTGTCGACACGCAGGTTCTTGTTCTTGTCCTCGAGGGCCACCAAGCGGTAACGGCCCGCGGGGATGTAGTGGAAGGCGAAGCGGCCCTCCTTGTCGCAGCGCGTCACATAGTCCGGCTGTACCGTGGTGGCCATCGTATCACTCTTCATCATTGCTCCCCTCTCCGAGGGGAGCTGTCCGAAGGACTGAGGGGTCTCCCCCCTCTCCGAGGGGAGCTGTCCGATCGTATCACTCTTCATCGTTGCTCCCCTCCCCGAGGGGAGCTGTCCGAAGGACTGAGGGGTCTCTCCACTCTCCACTCTATAAGCCATCACCGTCACACTCTCCTTCCACGCTTTGCCGTCGCGCGACGCCACCACGCTGCCGGCCAGCATCAGGGTGTCCATCGCCTCGCCGGTCGAGAAGACGTACTCGTAGCTCGGCAGCGCGTTGCCCTCGGTGAAGTCGGCGATGGCCTCCTTGAACTGGAAGAGGTAGGTGGTGTTGGGCTGCAGCGTGTCCTTCAGGCGCACCAGCACCCCCTTGCCCTTGGTGGTGTACTCCGGCTTCTGCTGCATCGGGGGCGACACCAGCACGTTGTCGTCGGCGTTCTTGAGCACCACGTACTCGTCGAACTGGATGTAGAACTCGCGGGCCGCGAAGTGGCGGCTCTCGTTGGCGGGCTTGGCGCCGAGGGCCTGCGGCGGCGTCACGTCCTTGGGGCCGCCGCTGGGGTAGCCCTGCTTGGCGCAGGAAGCGAGGAGCAGCAGCGACAGCACCGACACCCGCGTCGCCCATCGCCGCACGCGTGCGACGCCAAGGTGGTCTTGGTGGTCTCGGTGGTCGTTTCCGTTATGGCGAAGTGTCATGTTCAGCCAAAGAGTTCGTTGAGTTCCTTGTGCATGGCCTCCAGGGCGCTGTCCACCGGCGAGCGGTCGGCCGCCGAGGCGAAGATGGTGGCCGCCAGACGTGTGGGGTCGCTGGTGTCGGTCAGGCCCACGGCGCTGCTGTTCACCAGGTTGATCATCTCGTCCTTCGCCTCGCGGATGCGCGTCCAGAGGGGGGCGCTGACGTAGACCTGCTGCGACAGGTTGTGCTCCCACTCGTCGCGGATGTTCTTGGTCATCACGCCCTGCAGCAGCTTGAGGTCCATGCCGGGCTGGTAGCAGCGCAGCACCAGCGAGTTGGGGCTGATGCGCTCCAGGAAGAGGGCCATGCGCTCGTAGGCCTGCAGGCGCAGCGGCGTCACCACGCGCAGCGTCTCGCCCCGCTCGTCCATTTTCAGGCGCAGCAGCTGCTCTTTCTCGCGGTTCTTGAACCACCGCTTGGCGATGGCATGGAAAATGGCGCCCGCAATGGCCAGCGTGGCCAGCATGGCGACAACCAGGATGATTACGAAAAGTATTGTCTTCATTGTTGCATCAGTTTGTTTACCAGTTCTGTCACTCCGCGGGTGGCCACCTCGCGGATGAAGGTCACCGGCCGGCTGACCGGCACCTCCTTCGGGTCCACCACGTAGCATTCCGCCGCCCGCGGCACGTAGTGGATCAGGCCCGCTGCCGGGTAGACGGCCATCGACGTGCCCACCACCAGGAAGAGGTCGGCCTCCTCGCAGAACGCCGCCGCCGGCTCGATATTGGGCACCGCCTCGCCGAACCACACGATGTGGGGGCGCAGCTGCGTGCCGTCGGGCGCCAGGTCGCCCAGCCGGATGTCGCGGTCGCCCACCTCCACGATGAGGTCCGGGTTGCGGTCCGACCGCCCCTTGGTCAGCTCGCCGTGCAGGTGCAGCACGTGGCTCGACCCCGCCCGCTCGTGCAGGTCGTCGATGTTCTGGGTGATGATCTGCACGTCGTAGCGTTCCTCCAGCCGCACCAGCTGGCGGTGCGCCTCGTTGGGCTGCGCCGCGAAGAGCTGCCGCCGCCGCTGGTTGTAGAAGTCCAGCACCAGCTCGGGGTTGCGCTCGTAGGCTTCGTGCGTCGCCACATCCTCCACGCGGTAGTGCTCCCACAGCCCGTCGCTGTCGCGGAACGTGGAGATGCCGCTCTCGGCGCTGATACCCGCGCCGGTCAGTACCACTATCTTCTTTTTCATACCCGTGTAACGCCGTCTCGCAAAAAATATTGTGTGCTGATGCAAAACCCCACGCTCGTCGCCCCGCTTCCCCGGCATCCCCCCCCCCCTCGCCATCCTCTCATCTGGCTCCACATAGTCCAGCCTCATGCCTCTCGAAAATGGAAAAAGTTGTAAAAATAAACCATAAAAAATGGAAAAAGTTGTAAAAACTGCATCGTAATTTTGGAAAAAGTTGTATTTTTGCATTGTGAAAACAAAATAGGACATGCTAAAAAGGAAGATACAACATACAATAAATGAGTATTTTGACTCGGATCGAAAAAGGATTCTCCTTATCGACGGTGCGCGGCAAGTAGGAAAATCGTACATTATTCGCCATGAGGGACGTGCCGCTTTCCAAAATTTTGTCGAGGTCAATATGATTGATGACAGGGATGGCGCCCGACTGTTTGCCGATGTGAAAGGTGTGGAAGACTTCTATGTAAGGCTGAGTGCCATTGCCGGGCGGAGATTGGGAACGAAAGATAACACCCTGGTATTCCTTGACGAGATACAAGCCTATCCTTCGCTGCTTACCCTGCTAAAGTTCTTGTGCGATGACGATAGGTTTACCTACATCGTCAGCGGCTCGCTGCTGGGCGTCACCATGCACAAGACCCTCTCCGTCCCCGGTGGCCGAATACAAACAGAGCACATGTACCCCCTCGATTTCGAGGAGTTCCTTTGGGCCAACGGTGTCGGTGACGAGGTCATTGACACTCTGAGGGTGAGATTCGGGAATCGCGAAAGTTTCGATGACGGCCTGCATCGACGTCTACTCGACCTGTTCAAGACCTATCTGTTGATCGGTGGACTGCCGCAAGCGGTGAATTGCTATCTTGATACACAGAATATTTATCGTGTCCGGAAGATCCACGAAGAGATATATAATCTTTACCGTGAGGATGCCTCGCAATACAGTATGGCGGAGAAACTTCATATTCGGCGCATATACGATATGATTCCTTCAAATATGGAAAACCGCAAGAAGAGGCTGCGTTTCAACGAGGTTGAAGACAAGCGGGGCAAGGCTGCGCGCGACTATGAGGACGATATAGAATATCTTATCAGTTCCGGCGTGGCGCTCGACGTCCGTGCCATCTCCAATCCGACGTTCCCGTTGATTAGCTCCGCCAGGAAGAACCTCTTGAAGCTTTATCTCAATGATGTGGGGCTGCTTTCGTACATCTTGTTTAGAAACAATGTCAGCGCCATCAAGGACGACCATCTCGGCGTGAACCTGGGTGCCGTGTATGAGACCGTTGCCGCCACCGAACTGCGGGCTCACGGGCATGCCCTTTTTTACTATGACAACAAGCAGAAGGGTGAGGTGGACTTCCTGATAGACGACTACGACAGCCTGTCGGTGCTGCCCCTCGAGGTGAAGTCCGGCAAGGACTATTCCACACACCGCTCCCTTGACCGTTTCGTCAGGAATCCGGACTACAAGATAAGGTCGGCGATGGTTTTGTGCAACGAGGGTGCTTCGCGCACAGAAGACAACGTCGTTTATATGCCCGTATATCTTGTGATGTTTTTATAGGGCCGCTACCGCAGCGGGGTGAGGGTGGTGCGGCGGTTGGCGGCGCGCCCTTCGGGGCTGTCGTTGTCGGCCACGGGGCGGCTTTCGCCGTAGCCGCGGTAGGTGAGGCGGTCGGCGCTGACGCCGCTGAGGATCAGGTAGTCGTAGACGGCCTTGGCGCGCCGCTCGCTGAGGACCAGGTTGTCGGCATCGGAGCCCACGGCGTCGGTGTGGCCGCCCACCTCGAGGCGCAGCGTCGGGTGCCGCTGCAGGGCCTCGGCCAGGCGGTCCAGCTCGGCCAGCGAGGTCTCGTAGAGCTCGGCGCTGGCGGTGTGGAAGAAGATGTTTTTCAGCGTGACGGTATCGCCCAGGGTGAGCAGGTTCTCGGCCTGCCGCACCGGGTCGATGAAGGTGATGGCCTCCGGCCGCGCCGGGGCGGGCAGGACGAAGCTGTAGAGGTCCTGCTGGCCGTAGCCGTCGCTGCGGTCGCTGGCGAAGAGGGCCGTGCGCCCGTCGGGCGCCACGATGAGGCTGGCCTCGTCGCCGGCGGTGTTGATGGGGTAGCCGAGGTTCTTCACCTCGCCCCAGGTGGTGTCGTCGATGCGCTTGGCCACGTAGAGGTCGGCGCCGCCCATGCCCAGGTGGCCGTTGGACGAGAAGTAGAGCGTGCGGTCGTCGAAGTGGATGTAGGGCGAGGTCTCGTCGCCGGGGGTGTTGATGGCGGGGCCCAGGTTGCGGGGCTCGCTCCAGCGGCCCTCCTCGAGGGTGCTGCACCAGATGTCGGTGCCGCCGTAGCCGCCCCGCCGGTTGGAGGCGAAGTAGAGCGTGTAGCCGTCGATGGAGAGCGAGGGGAACGACTCCCAGTAGGTGCTGTTCACCGGCGCCCCCAGGTTGCGCGGCTTGCCCCAGCGCTTGCCCTGTCTCACGCTGAGGTAGAGGTCGCAGCCGGTGGGTTCGTTGTTGCGGCCGCAGGCGGTGAAGATGACCACGCGCCCGTCGTGCGAGAGGGTCTGCGCCCCCTCGTTGGCGTTGCTGTTGAGCGGCTCGGGCATGCGCTCGGCCGGGCCCCAGTTGAGCTCCATGGTGTCGTAGAGCGAGAGGTAGAAGTCCTCCTCCTGCGGCAGGTCGCGCCGGGTGGTGGCGCGGCGCGGCACGCGCCGCGTGAAGACCAGCATGCGGTAGTCGGCCGTCAGGGCCGGCATGTACTCGTCGGCCTCGCTGTTGACGTTGGGCCCCAGGTTGACGGGCCGGAAGGGCACGGGGTGCTCCACGGCGTGCTGGCGCCACTCGGCCGTGCGGATGCCGTCGCGCGCCTCCTGCACCCAGCGGCTGCTCGCGGGATTCAGGTCGAGGCACTGCCGGTAGCAGTCGCGCGCCGTGGCATACTGCTGCAGCTGCAGGTGCTGGTTGCCCAGCAGCAGGTAGGCTTCGGCGTAGGTGGGATCCACCTTGATGGCCTTGTGCAGCAGCTTGATGGCCTCCTCGTACTGGCCCACGATGCTCTTCTCCACGGCCTGCTCGAACAGCGGCTCGCTCTTCTTGTTCTGTCCCAGCGCCGCCAGCGGCAGCAGAAACAGCAGTATGACCCAAATTCTCTTCATGTTATTCTTCGTTTTACCCTATCGGGTATAATTGTGTATTTTAAACATATTATTATACCCGATAGGGTACTGTTTATATTAGTCTTTGTAATGCGGTTTCGATTTGATTGATGTATGTCGTTTGTTCCTCCTCTGACAGAAACGACATGTGGATACAGTCCTTCCATCGCGAGTGTGTTTTTCCGAACGAGGAGATCATATTGTCGATGGTTTTGGAATTCAGACCCGAGAGAGTCATGGCGGTTTCAAAGTCCTTGCGGGTCAGTTTCTTTCTCTTGCCATTGAGAGAAAGGGCTAATTCTTCAGTGTCTTCGGGCAAAGCCAGGTGGACATTCAGCAGGTCGTAGGCGGGGGCAAGCTGACGGGGCTGGCCTTCGGGCTGGAAGAGCGAGAAGTTTTTGAGGTGCATGTCGGAATTGCCGACAATCCACGAGAACAGCACTGTCTGCCAGTAGTTGATTACATCCAGTCGACCCACTTGCGAATAGGTGGAGATTGTTTTGGCGACTTTCTCGTAAGACGACCGATATTTGTGTTCTGTCAGCTGTCCTGAAAGCTGACAAGTATCCTCCATCGCTATTTTCTCCCCCTGCGGGGTGCGGTCGACGCGCCGTGTCAGGTAGCACCGTTCGCCGTCGGCCATCTGCATCAGGGTGTGTGGTACTGTTCTGATGCCGGCCATCTCGGCCAGGTGCATGGTCAGATCCTCGTTTTCGGGAAGGTGGGGCAGGGTGGAGGATTGCGGTTTCATGATGTAGTTGCCCCAAAGGCCCACGATGGTCAGTTTGGCTGGCTCGTGGCGGTCGCCTTTGTTCAAGTGCATCGACAGTTTGGGTTGGACCCCGGTCACGGTCGTGTGTGTGTCGACCAACAGCACGGCCAGTTCATCGAGATTGCTTCGTGAATAGGGCAGTTCCGGTATGGATCTGGAACCGAAAAACTTGTGGGCGCACGATGCGTGAAATCCCTGCTCGCCGTCGCCCAGTTCCTTATAGCAGTAAAGACATTTTCCCATGGTCGTCACGATTCGTCGGTTATGGGTTCAACACTCACTGCCCCGATGCAGTCGCGGCAGCATGCCAGCAAGAGGCCCATCCGGTCGTAGGTCTTCAGTTTCCAGTTGCGGGCCGATATGTCGAGAAGCCACCCCTCAGGAATGAGGCCGTCGAAGAACGGGTGAAGCATGGTGGATGGGTAGGGCTGCGGCCGCAGGGGCATCGTGGCACTGATGGGCTGGGGATCCGTGGATCGCAGATATGAGTCGTAGTAGGCAAAGGTGTAGCCTTCGTCGTCCTCGGTGACCTCGCCGGCCGGAATGCCTTTGTAGAGTATCTTGCCTTTTCTCATGCCGGGACCTCCTCCCTGACCACTCCCAAACGTGTGCCGAACAAGGCCAGCACCTCATTCACTTTATCCATCCGAAGGGTCGGTTTGTCTCCTTCCAATTCGCGTACAAATCTAAGTCCCACGCCTGCTTTCTGCGACAGTTCCTCTTGTGTTAGAGCGTATTGCTTGCGTTTCTGCTTGACAAAATTTCCAACGGTATCCATATTTTTCCTAATCTGTTTGCAGCTGCAAAAATACAATTATTTATCCATATAAAGCACCCTATCGGGTATAATTATGTATTTTTAACATATTATTATACCCGATAGGGTGCTGTTTGGCGTGTGTGTTCCGGGGTGTCACTTTTTCACCACGGTGCGGGTGGTCTGGCCGCAGCGCAGGAGGTAGGTGCCGCCGGGCAGGGAACGGAGGTCGAGGCGGGCGCTGCCGTGGATGGTGCGGCGCAGCAGCTCGTGGCCCTGCAGGTCGGTGAGGGTCACCTGGCCGTCGGCCTCGACGGTGACGTGGTCGGCCGTCGGGTTGGGGTAGACGCCGAAGGGCGTCGGGGCGGCGGGGCTGTCGATGCCCACGGGACCGGGTTCGCCGTGGATGAGGCGCACGGTGTAGGTGCGGACGGTGATGCCGTCCTCGGCGGTGACGCTGATGACGAAGAGGGCCGACTCGGGGATGGTGTCCACCGCCATGCGCTCGATGCCGACGGTGGCGTCGGAGGCCTCGGTGGTCACCGTCACGCTGCCGTCAGCCAGCAGGCTCGCGTCGTCGACATGCAGGGTGTAGTCGAAGCGCCCCTTTTGGAACCCTTCTATCGGCTGTCCGCCGACCTGGATGCCGGTGAGCCAGGCGCTGTAGACGAACTCGATGTCGTCGACCGACAGTGAGTCGTTGCCGTCGCCGCCGCCGGGGGTGGCGTTGGTGGTGAGGTTGACCAGCATGTAGTGCGGAGCGGCGTTGCCGTCGTAGACGAACGGCACCTTCATCTGCTGCCACTGGTAGCTGTGGGCCGACGAGGTGGTGCGGCCGAAGCGGGCCACCGCCTTGGCGCAGTAGAGGGCGGCGTCGCCCTCCTGGTTGGGGGCGCGGAAGTCGTTGTCGCCGTGCAGGATGGCCGACACCTGGGCCTGCGAGCTGCCGCTGGCGGCATAGTAGCTCACCCACACATACATCGAGTCCGGCGTGCCCGTGAAGGCGAGGCTGTGGTCGGCGTTCGAGCGCTGGGTGTAGTTGTAGTTCTCGCTGCTTGCGGCCGTCATCGAACCGGCGTGTATGCGGCCGGTGGTCATGTTGCCGTTGGCCTTGATGCCGAGGATGGACTGCGTGTAGAGGGTCAGGAAGTGGCTGCCCGAGGTGCCCGGTCGGCCGCCGTTGCGGCGGTAGTGGTGGTTCGACGAGGCCAAGCTGGCAAAGCTGCCGTCCGACGAGCTGAAGGTGTTCCAATGGGTAGGCTCGGAGGTGTTGCCGCCGTCCCACTGCTCGAAGCCCGCATTGGGCAACTGATACTGCGCCGTGGCCGCCACCGCCGCCACCAGCAGAAACAGGAATAAGACGCTTTTCTTCATAGTGCCATAATAACGCAGTCCCGCCGCACTTTATTGTGCGGCGGGACTCGTTCAGTTATACTGTTGCCGGGAAGCCTTACTTCACCAGGCTGTAGGTGTCGCTGGCGATGACGTACTCCTCGTCGGTGGTGACCACCACGACGGCCATCTTCGACTCGGGGGTCGAGAGGATGATGTCCTCGCCCATCACGTTGTCGTTCTTGCTGAAGTCGATCTGGATGCCGAGGCACTCCATGTTCTCCAGGATGGGACGGCGCATGAACCAGGCGTTCTCGCCGATGCCGCCGGTGAAGAGCAGCAGGTCGCAGCCGCCCATCTCGGCCATGTAGCCTCCGATGTAGCGCTTCACGCGCTGGGCAAACATGTCGAAGGCGTAGGTGCAGCGCACGTCGCCGGCGTCGCGCCCCGCGCGGATGTCGCGCATGTCCTGCTTGCCGCCGCTGATGCCCACCAGGCCGCTCTGCTTGTTGAGGATCTTGGTGACGTCCTTCCAGTCCTTGCCGTTCTCGACGATCTCCTTCTTGATGATGAACTCGATGACGCCGGGATCCACGTCGCCGGGGCGCGAGCCCATGATGAGGCCCTCCAGCGGAGTCATGCCCATGGTGGTGTCGAAGCTCTTGCCGTGGTCGATGGCGCAGATCGAGGCGCCGCTGCCGAGGTGGCAGGAGATGATCTTCAGGTCGTGCCAGTCGCGGCCGATCATCTTGGCGGCCTTCTCGGCGACGAATTTATGGCTGGTGCCGTGG
>CAMNIH010000051.1 GCA_946540365.1 uncultured Bacteroidales bacterium | reverse complement strand
CCCCTCGTCCGCATGCTCGACCTCAGCCGCCAGCTGGGCATCATCAAGTGAGAGCCTATGGCGAGCAACCCCGATTTTGTACAGTACATCGTCGACCAGTGTAGTGGGGCAGGGGAGGTGACGGTCCGCAAGATGTTTGGCGACTACTGTCTCTACTGCAACGGCAAGCCCTGCGCGCTTGTGAGTGACAATGGTTTCTATGTCAAACCCACCGACGCCGGCCGTGAGCGGCTGCGTTCCGCCGACATGCGCCCTCCCTACGAGGGGGCCAAACCCTACTTCTATATCGAGGATGTCGACGACCGCGACTACCTCGCAACTCTCCTGCGCGCCACCTGCAGCGCGTTGCCGGAACCCAAACCCAGGAAAAACAAGAAACAATGATTGGCCAACCGCAAGTATATGAGACCTTGGAACGGATGGGTATCCCCTTCGACTACTACGAGCACCCCGAGGCCCCGACTATCGAGATAGCCGCCCAGTTCTACCGCGGCGAGGGCACCACGCTCTGCAAGAACCTCTTCTTCCGCAACCACAAAGGCAACCGCCACTACCTCGTCATCATGGACTCGCGCCATGCCATGGACATCCACGACATGGAGCACCGCCTGCACCAGGGCAAGCTCTCCTTCGCCAGCCCCGAGCGCATGATGAAATACCTGGGTGTCCGGCCCGGCTCGGTGTCGCTCTTCACGTTGGTGAACGACGCCAACCACGAGGTCACCCTCTTCGTCGACCGCCAGCTGCTGGAGGCCGGGAAGGTGAGCTTCCACCCCAACGACAACCGCGCCTCGCTGGTGATCACGCGCGACGACATGCTGCGGTTCATCCGCGAGATCGGCAACCCCTACGAGATTGTTGATTTATACGACCCCAATTGTTGATAACCCATAGAAATCAATGTTCCACGTGAAACAATGAAGAAGCAAGAATATACCGTCACCGAAGCACAGGGACTGCTGGAGTTCCTGATAGGGAAGATGCCCGACACCTCACGCACGAAGGTGAAGGAACTGCTGGCGCACAACATCTATGTCGACGGGCGCCGCACCAGCCAGTTCAACTATCCGCTGCAGCCCGGCCAGCGCGTCAGCGTCGAGCGCGCCACGTTCCAGGACCGTCTGCGTCCGCGCGACCTCGACATCGTCTTCGAGGATCAGCACCTGCTGGTGGTCAACAAGCACGACGGCCTGCTCAGCAACAGCCGCAACCCCAACGACAAGACGGTCATCACCGTCCTCAACCAGTACCTCGACGCCACCCGCCAGCACTGCCACGCCCATATCGTGCATCGCCTCGACCGCGACACCAGCGGCCTGATGGTGGTCAGCAAGAGCAAGGAGGTGAGCCAGCGGTTCGAGGAGGACTGGAAGGGCACCGTCTACGACCGGCGCTACGTCGCCGTGGCCTGGGGCCATATCGAGCCGCCGAAGGGCGAGATACGCTCGTGGCTGACCGACGGCGAATACTGTGTGCTCTCGTCGCCCACCGACAACGGCGGCAAGCTGGCCGTGACCCACTACGAGGTCACGCAGACCTCGCGCCGCTACAGCCTCGTCGACCTCAAGCTCGACACCGGCCGCCGCAACCAGATCCGCGTCCACCTGCGCGAGCTGAAGCACCCCGTGGTCCACGACCCCATGTACGGCTACAAGGACGACATCTCGCCCGTCGGCCGCCTCTGCCTCCACGCCTACCGCCTCTGCTTCCGCCATCCCGTCACCGGCCGCCGCATGCAGTTCGAGACCCCCGTGCCGGCCGCCTTCCTCAAGCTGATGGAGCTTTAGATCGTCTCTTTCAGCGCCACCAGCGTCTGCCGCAGCTCCAGCAGGTTGTTCACCACCTGCTGCTTCGGGTCCTCGATGGGCCGCACGCGCAGCTGCTCGCGCACCCCCTCCAGCGTGTAGCCGCACTCACGCGTCAGGTAGTGGATTCTCCGCACCAGTTCCACATCGCGCTCGGTGTAGGAACGCACGCCGCGCCGGTTCTTCACCGGCCGCAGGCTCGTGAACTCGGTCTCCCAAAAGCGCAGCACCGACTGGGGTTCGCCCACCATCTCCGACACTTCGCCGATCGAATAGTACAGTTTCTTGTCCATCGTTATAATTGATTTCGTTGTTGTCAAACATAGTCGCCGGCGGCTGGCACTCGCCGACGGCCGTCTCGCTCCAGCGGCCCGTGCGCTCCTGCACCATCAGGTAGAGCATCACCGCCTGGCCCGCCATGGCGTCGGGCAGCAGCACCTCGATGTGCCGCGTGCGCCGGTGTACCGGCGCCGCCAGGCAGCCGCTCCCCGTTGCGGGGCAGTGGACGTAGAGGTACACCAGGTCCTGGCTGCTGCAGGCCGCCCGCAGGGGGTTCTTCTCGAAGGTCACGCCGAGGCGGCCGTCGCCGTCGCGCACCGCGGCCTCCACGGCCACCGGCGCCACCGGCCCGGCGGAGAGCCGCAGCCGCGACCAGTCCACCGCGAACCGCCCCTCCTGCAGCGCGAAGCAGGGCTGGTTCATGCTGACGAACAGGTTGAAGGCCGTCATGCCGGCCTCGCGCGCCAGCGCCGTCAGCGTCAGCGTCACCGGCCAGCGCAGCCGCGCCGCCAGCTGCACCTCCGCCTTGAAGAGCGTCCGGTGGGCCGTCTGGGCTTCGGTGCGGGGGTTGTGAACGTGCGTCGGCCGCGAGCGCAGACACCAGCGCCCGTTCCACAGGTAGCCGATCGCCGGCCCCAGCCGTCCGCTGAAGCCACCCAAGTATCCGCCGTATTGTTTCGCCATGATGATTAACTATTTACGAGTTGTTTTCCTCTTGTCATAACGTTATATTCGCCTACTTATTGCCTACTCGAGTAATTTTTAATAAATCGATAACAAGGCGAAGAGTAGGCGATGAGTAAGAGATGGTATTGCGTCGACCCTGAGCAGCAGGCTGTTGCACCCTGCGCCAACGGGTGCCCAGCACACGCACGCAGCGAGTGGCAGCATGCCTGACGGCGTGTTGCCGTCGGGGGGAGGGGAAGGAAGGTGGGGTGGGGGTTAGTAGGAGTAGTAGCCGGCGTTCTCCTGGTAGTTCTTCTTTTTCTCGTATTTGAGGTCGCGGAGGGCGTCGGCTTTGATGTTGATCTGGAAGAACCAGCTCTTGTAGTAGCCGAAGGGGACCCACGAGAAGCGCATCTCCCAGCAGTGGAGGTCGCGGTAGATGTCGACGGTGGTGTAGGACATGCCTTTGTTCGAGATGTCGTAGCCGGTGGACATGGCGAGGCGCCAGTTGGGTGTGAGGCTGACGTTGGCCGAGAGGGTGATGCTCTGGATGGTCTCGGACTGGATGTTCATGATGGAGGCCACGTAGCGGTCGACGTGGGAGAAGGTGTAGCTGAGGCTGACGTTCCAGGGGACGTCGAAGTCGGCGTAGCCGCCGAGGAGGATGGGGATGGGCGAGGTGTAGGGGGTCTGGACGAGGGTGGTGGTGGGCCGGCCGGTGGTTTTGCCGTCGCCCTTGGACGAGGAGAAGGTGTTGGGGTTGAGGCTGTAGGAGAGCTGGGTGCTCCAGGTGCTGTTGTCCATGCGGAAGAGGCGGCGTTCGGTCTGCCAGAGGAGTTGGTTGTGGAGGCGTCCGAGGGAGTCGATGACGTAGGGCGAGAAGGAGCCGCTGTAGTTGAGCACGAGGGAGCGGAAGAGGGTGGTGCGGCCGCTGACGGAGAGGCTGCTGAGGTTGAGGCTGTCCTTGGCCAGGTCGTAGCCCATGGCGAGGTTGAGGTTTTCGAGGAGGGCTATCTTCTTGATTTCGGCGGTGGTGTCGAAGGGGTTCTGGACTTTGATCTCGAGGTTATTGCCGATGCTGAGGCGCAGGTTGCCGCTGCGTCCGTCGGGCGGGCCGCCGTAGAGGGACTGCTGGAAGATGGAGTAGCGGTGGACGTAGCCGGTGGTGTCGGTGTACTGTTTCCACCATCCGTAGCGTGCGGCGCCGAAGTCGGGGTGGTAGGAGAAGGAGAGGGAGGGGTTGATGACGTGGCGGAGGGCTTTGAGGGGGCCGCGACGGAACTGGAACATGCCGTAGATGCGGGTGGAAAGGGAGGAGGAGATGTTGAAGTCGCGGTTGGCGCGGAAGCCGCTGACGGTGTCGATGGTGAGGGTGCCGTCGGCGGGGTCGTAGTGCTGGTCGATGGTGCGCCAGTGCCAGCGTTCGGTGTAGGAGACGGAGTTGGTCCAGTTGAAGAAGCGGAGCACCTTGACGCTGCTGCTGAGGGGCAGCTGCTGCTGGATGCCGTACTGGAGGCGGTCGAGGGTGACGGGGGTGAAGAGTTCGGAGTCGGGGGTGGTGAGGTTGTTCTCGGCGTTGAGGACGTAGGAGAGGGAGATGTTCTCGTACCAGCGGTAGGCGCCGGAGGGGTTGCGGCGGCGCAGGGGGTAGAAGGTGATGGAGGAGAGGGAGATGGAGGGCAGTTTGATGTTCATGATGCCGGTCTGGGCGTTGAACGACTCGCGGGCCGAGGCGGCCAGGTTGAACCAGGGGCCGAGCTTGGTGGTGTAGCTGATGGACGAGGTGGTGGTGGAGTTGAAGTAGTCGGCGCGGTTGGTGGTGTTCTTGCTGTAGTTGCGGCTCTGGAGGTTGACGTTGGCCGAGAAGCGGGAGTAGGGGTTGGCCTTGGCGTCCTGGTCGTGCTGCCAGGTGAATTTGAAGTCGTTGAAGGAGTTGAAGTTGGCCGTGTCGCCGCGGATGCCCTCGAAGGTCTGTCCGTAGCGCAGGTCGACGGAGCCTTTGTATTTGTAGCGTACGTAGTAGTTGCTCTTGGCCTCGGCGGCCCAGGAGAGGTTGGTGTAGAGTTCGCCGAGGAGCGAGAGGTCGAGGTTGTCGTTGAGGGCGAAGTAGTAGCCGCCGTCCTTGAGGTAGTAGCCGCGGTAGTTCATCCAGCCGTAGGAGGGGATGAGGATGCCGCTCTGGCGCTGTTTGGTGATGGGGAAGAAGGCGAAGGGGAGGGCCACGGGGGTGGGGACGTCCTCGATGGAGAGCCAGGCGGGGCCGGTGACGATCTTGTCGCCGGTGATGAGCTTGGACTTGGTGAAGTTGATGGCGAAGTGGGGGTGGGCGTAGTTGCAGGTGGTGTAGCTGCCGCCGCTGAGGTACATGACGCTGTCGTTGATTTTCTTCACCTTGCGGCCATGCAGGAAGCCGTCGCCCTCCTGGGTGATGACCCCCTGGATGATGCCCTTCTGGGTGGTGTAGTTGAAGGTGATGCTGTCGGCATGGTATTCGGCCTCGTCCTGCTTGAAGAAGGGGCGCCCGACGGTGTTGCCGGCGGTGTCGATGTTGCCGTGGGCGTGGAGGGTCTGGCGGTCGAAGTCGACCTCGACGCGGTCGGCGCGGAGGTTCATGGACTGGTAGTCGATGTTGCCGTCGGTGTAGAGGAAGGCGCGCCGCGAGTCGAGGTTCATGGCGACCGAGTCGGTGGCCTTGTAGCGAATGATGTCTTTGATGGCGTTGGGGGAGAGCGGCATGAGGGTGTCGATGTCGTCGGTTTGGGCGACAGCGGAGAGCGAGGCCAACAGCATCACTATCAGCGGCAAAAGGATCCTCGGTATATGTCCGTGTATGCGGCTCAAATTATTTTGGTATCACTATTCAAAAAATATTTCGTATTTTTGCATTTTGTTTGAACGGCAAAAATAGAAATGCGCTTATGAAACGAGTAATTGCAATAATTATTGTGTGTTTGTTGACCACGGGGGCTGTTTTTTCTCAAACGAAGGACACCTACCGTGTGCGGACGGTGGTGATCGACCCTGGCCACGGGGGAGCCAAACCGGGTGCCCAGGGCAAGCGGTCGTGGGAGAAGAACATCACCCTGTCGGTGGCCAAGAAGTTCGGCAAGCTGATCGAGGACAACTATCCTGACGTGAAGGTGATATACACCCGCACCACCGACGTGGACATCTCGCTGGCCGAGCGTGCCCACATCGCCAACCGCAACAAGGCGGACCTCTTCATCTCGATCCACGCCAACTCGCACCCCACCAGTGCGCCGACGGGTGTGGAGACCTTCGTCATGGGCCTGTCGGAGAGCCGCGCCAACCTGGAGGTGGCCAAGAAGGAGAATGCCGACATACTGCTCGAGGCCGACTACAAGAACAACTCGGACTACAGCGGCTTCGACCCCAACGCGCCGGAGACCTACGTGATGCTGACGATGTTCCAGAACGCCTTTATCGACAAGAGCCTCAACCTGGCGCAAGCCATACAGACGCAGTACAAGCAGAATATGAAGACCATCAACCGCGGTGTGAAGCAGGCGGAGCTGTATGTGCTCTACAAGACCACCTGTCCGTCGGTGCTGACGGAGGTGGGCTTCATCAGCAACCCCACCGAGGAGGCCTTCATGCTCAGCGACGAGGGGCAGGCGAAGATCGCCGTCAGTCTGTTCAACGCCTTCATGACCTACAAGGCCACCGAGGAGGGCACCGACAAGATAGCCAACCCGGTGATCAACATCAAGGGCTGGAACAGCGGCGCCGCCAAGGAGCCGGTCAAGAAGGTCGAGGAGAAGAAGGAAGAGCCGAAGCCCGAGGTGAAGAAAGAAGAACCCAAGCCTGAGGTGAAGAAAGAAGAACCCAAGCCTGAAGTGAAGAAAGAGGAGCCCAAGCCTGAAGTGAAGAAAGAGGAGCCCAAGGTGGAAGTGAAGAAAGAGGAGCCGAAACCCGAGGTGAAGAAAGAGGAGCCGAAGGTGGAAGTGAAGAAAGAGGAACCGAAGCCGGTGGTGAAGAGGGAAGAGCCGAAGCCGCTGGTGGAGGAGAAAGCGCTGCCGACACCCGTGGCGGCGCCGAACGAAAAGCCCAAGCCCGCGGTGGCCCTGCCGCCGGTGCAGAAGGAGGAGCTCACCCCTGTCCCCGAGCCCACGCCGGCCCCCGCAACCCCCCAAGGACTGCAGGCGCCGCAGCACACGGCGGCTGTGGATGCCGCCAGCTACTACACCGTCCAGTTCCTGATGCATCCGACGATGCTTCAGGCCGGTGCCGCCGAGCTGGGCGGCGTCAGCGACTACCAGGTGGTGAAGAAGGAGCGCGGCTACGTTTACACGACGGGCCGCTTCCAGACGCTGAAGGAGGCTGTGCAGTACTGCGCCTACCTGAAGCAGAACAGCCCCTTCAAGGATGCCTGGACCACGCAGTACAAGGCCGAAGCCGCCGCCACGGCGGCCCCGCAGAAGGAAGCCGCCGCCCCCAAGGCGACGCCGACGGCCGCACCGTCGGGTGTCACCTACCGGGTGCAGTTCTGCACGGCGACACGCCGCATGAAGGTCGGCGACCCTGACCTGCAGGGCATCAAGGACTTCCACATCGCCCAGTCGGGCAAGTATTTCCTCTACACCGCCGGCGACTACAGCAGCGCGGCCGACGCCCGTCAGCGGCTGCAGACCATCAAGAGCACCACCCGCTTCAAGGACGCTTTCGTGGTGGCGATCTACAAGGGTGAGCGCATCACCATGGAACGGGCAGCACAAATCGATAAACAGCATAAGAAGAAATGATAGAAGTAAAGGATATCTCCAAGCTCTACGGAGAGCAGCGTGCGCTGGATCATGTAAGCCTCACGGTGAACCCGGGCGAGATAGTGGGCCTGCTGGGCCCCAACGGTGCCGGCAAGTCGACCCTGATGAAGATCCTCACCTGCTTCATTCCGCCTACCGAGGGCGAGGCCAGCGTCTGCGGCCACAGCATCTACGACGACACCCTGGCGGTGCGCCGCTGCATCGGCTACCTGCCCGAGCACAACCCCCTGTATCTGGACATGTATGTGCGCGAGTACCTGCGCTTTGCCGCCGGCCTGAGCGGCGTGAAGAAGGTGAACCAGCGGGTCGACGAGATGATTGCCCTCACGGGCCTCACGCCCGAGGCCAACAAGCGCATCGGGCAGCTCTCCAAGGGCTACCGTCAGCGTGTGGGCCTGGCCCAGGCCTTGATCCACGACCCGCAGGTGCTCATCCTCGACGAGCCCACCACGGGTCTCGACCCCAACCAGTTGGAGTTCATCCGTGACGTCATACGCCGTGCCGGCAAGGACAAGACGGTGCTCCTCTCAACCCACATCATGCAGGAGGTCGAGGCCATGTGCAGCCGCGCCGTGATCATCAACCAGGGCCGCATCGTGGCCGACGAGAGCATGACGGGCCTCAACGCCAAGAAGCTCACCGAGCAGTTCCACAAGCTGACCATGAATTAAACAATAAAAATACCGAACCAGACATGAATAAATCCGAACTCATCAACCTCATCCGCGAGCGCCGTTCGTTCCTCTGCGTCGGCCTCGATACCGACCCGGCCAAGATGCCCGAGCACCTGCGCTCGGCACAGGACGGCGTCTTCCAGTTCAACCGCGCCATCATCGACGCCACCATCGACCACTGCGTGGCCTACAAGCCCAACCTGGCCTTCTACGAGGCCATGGGCATCGAGGGTCTGCGCCAACTGAAGCTCACGATGGACTACCTGCACGGCCTGGGCAAGCCGGTCTTCACCATCGCCGACGCCAAGCGCGGCGACATCGGCAACACCAGCGAGCGCTACGCCCGCGCCTTCCTCGACCCGCAGGGCGACTTCAACTTCGACGCCATCACCGTGGCCCCCTACATGGGTGCCGACTCGGTCACCCCCTTCACCGTCTACGACGGCAAGTGGGTCATCCTGCTGGCCCTGACCTCGAACAAGGGCGCCTTCGACTTCCAGCTGACCGAGGACCGCGACGGCACGCCGCTCTACCAGCGCGTGCTCGAGACCTCGAAGCAGTGGGGCTCGGAGGAGAACATGATGTACGTCGTCGGCGCCACCAAGGCCCAGATGCTCAGCGACGTGCGCCGTATCGTGCCCGGCTCGTTCCTGCTGGTGCCCGGCGTGGGCGCCCAAGGCGGCAGCCTCGAGGAGGTGTGCCGCTATGGCCTGAACGCCGACTGCGGCCTGCTGGTCAACTCGTCGCGCGGCATCATCTATGCCTCCGCCGGCACCGACTTCGCCGAGGCCGCTGGCCGCGAGGCCCGCAAGCTGCAGCAGCAGATGGCGGAATACATCAAGTAGGACGGTGCCATGAAGATCAGAGACCTCTGTCTGGTGCTGGCGTTGCTGTGGCTCGTCGGCGCCTGCGGCCGCGAGGACTACGGGCCGGTGGAGCTTGTGGTCGAGCCACTCGGATCGTCCGATACCAAGATGGCTGTCAGTCAGGACAGTATGGCGGTGTGGACCGATGGCGACTTGGTGAACCTCAACGGTTCGGTGGTGGCAATCAGACGCACCGACGCCACCCACGCCTATGTTGATAACGCTGCCGCCGGATCGGTCAACAGCGTCTGCTTCCCCGCCGACCTCTGCCAGTCCGACGTCACCGCCAACAGTGTCACCGTCGCCCTGCCTGCCGAGTACCACTACCGCACCTCCGGCAGTGCCCAGCTGCTCGACCTGCCCATGGTGGGCCGCTCCCCTGCGGGAGAGCCGCTGCAGATGCGCCATATCACGGCCGCCCTGTGCGTGGTGCTCAAGAATCAGATGGGGGTATCGTTGACGATAGACCGCATCACCGTGTCCAGCGATAGTTACCAGCTCAGCGGCAGCCGCACGGTCGATATGGAGAATATCACCTCGACGGCTGCGGTCGCCACCGCCACCGAAACCGACCGGAAGGTGGCGATGGTCTTCGACCGCGAGGCCCTGGTGCTGGCGAATGGCAAGCAGCGCAAGGTGCTGATCCCGGTGCCGCCGGTGGGCAGCGGCAACCACTTCACCGTCACTGTCAGCGCCCGCCACGAGGGCTCGCGCTACACCTACAGTCGCAGGCAGACCACCGGCGGTGCCCTGCAGCGCAACGTGCTGGCCTACGCCCCTGTCGCTGTCAGCGGTGTGACAGCGACGCCGCTGTTCGAGCCTACCGGTAGCAGTGGACAATACTATATTCGTAATAGCAGCGATTTGGTGGCCCTCTCGGAGGCTGCCAACGGTGACTGGACGCTGCCGGGCTCCACGAAAAAATATAGCGAGTGTAAATATCGCTTGGCGGCGGACATCGACATGACGGATGTTCCGTTCAGCATGATCGGCACTTACACAGGTACGCAAATTGACGGCAATAACCATACTATTAACCACTTGACGATTGATGGAAGTGATGGATACTGCGGGTTGATAAAAGAATCGCAGGATCTAACTATTAATAGCCTAACATTGAACGATGTAACGTTGAGGCATGGGGAGCAAAACATTGCTGGAGGAATCGTTTTCTATGGAGCCTTCTGTGCTGTGGCGAAGGGGGGGACGACGTTAAATTCGTGCCACCTTGATGGACTTGCGGTGGAGCATTCTTTTAATGGTGAAGCGAATGCTTTTATATTGGGAGGATTGATAGGTGATATTAAAACGACGGCTACACTAACATCATGTACAGCTAAAATTGAGAATACATCTTGTGAGTTTAATGCTGTTAATTGTTATTTTGGCAATATAGTAGGTAGAAGTGATTTGCAAAGCAGCAATAATCTTATTCTTAGTGGTTGTACGGTAATAAATACTAATTTTAATTTGACCACAACACGGAATTTTCATGTTGGTGGATTAATTGGTTATACGGCAGGAAATAGAATCACATTAAATGGATGTGGTTGGTCATCGTCAATGACGATTAAGAGTACAGGCTCATCCCCAACGGTTAATGTTGGACGTTATAGTGGGTCATATTTTAATAGTTATAAGACTATGACTGATACTGTGGCAAATGGTAGTATATGTGTAATAAAAAATGAACAAACAGTTACAACAAAAAAAGCAATAGGAAATAGGTAGAAATATATTTCTTCAGTTTTATATAACTTTTTTTTAGTACTTTTGCCGTCTAAATCAGAGAGAGACAATATAAGAAATAATAACATAAAATATTGTAATCATGTACACTAAGTTTCAACAGCATCTGCAGAAAGAGTTGGCCGACATCGAGGCCGCCGGTCTTTACAAAAACGAACGCATCATCGAGAGCCCGCAGGGCGCCGAGATCATGGTGAAGGGCAAGAAGTGCCTCAACTTCTGCGCCAACAACTACCTGGGTCTGGCCGACAACCCCGAGCTCATCAAGGCCGCCAAGGCCGGCATGGATGCGCGCGGCTTCGGCATGGCCTCGGTCCGCTTCATCTGCGGCTGCCAGGACCTGCACAAACAGCTGGAGAAGAAGATCGCTGAGTTCTTCGGCACTGAGGACACCATCCTCTACGCCGCCTGCTTCGACGCCAACGGCGGTGTCTTCGAGCCCCTGCTCACCGAGGAGGACGCCATCATCAGCGACGCCCTGAACCACGCCTCCATCATCGACGGTGTGCGCCTCTGCAAGGCCCAGCGCTACCGCTACGCCAACGCCGACATGGCCGACCTCGAGGAGCAGCTCA
>CAMNIH010000050.1 GCA_946540365.1 uncultured Bacteroidales bacterium | reverse complement strand
GGCATCGAGGGTGAGGCCACGGTCAGCGTGGTGGATATGAACGGCCGCGAGGTGTACCGCGACCGCACGGGCGCGAACGGCCACCTCGGCAGCACCAATGCCAACGAGACCCTCACGATCGACCTGACGGGTTATGCCAAGGGCGCCTACTTCGTCCGCATTACGGGCGAGCGCACCCAGGCCATCCGCAAGCTCATCGTGAAGTAATCACCACACCAGGCGAGAGCCTGTAGACAGTTGCCGATTGCCGGTCGTGGGTCGTCAGCCATCAATTGCTGACGACGGAAGACCGGCGATCGGCAACTTTTTTCTAAGTTGCTGATTTGGGCACTTTGGGAAAAAAGTTTTGGCTTTTAACATTTATTTGAAAAAATATGTTTATCTTTGCACCCAGTTTTGTAAAAAAAAATAATGTCTAACAAATAATATAAAACAAACATTATGACAACACTATTGATTGCTTTGCAGGCGGTTGCCAACATGGCACTGGGTTACATGGGCGCCGCTGTGGGTGCCGGTCTGGCTACTATCGGTGCCGGTTTGGGTATCGGTAAGATTGGCCAGGGCGCCATGGAAGGCATGGCCCGTCAGCCCGAGGCCGGTGGTGACATCCGTTCGACGATGATCATCGCCGCTGCTCTCGTTGAAGGCGTTGCCTTCTTCGCTGTTGTGTGCTGTCTGCTGGTCGTCCTCAAGTAAGGCCGGCTGTCGAGCGACAGACACACTTACAAACATTCGTCGGGGCTGGCGATTGGCTGGCCCCGTTTGAAAGAAATCCAATGACAACAAGAGATACTGCCCAAAGCAGTAAATACTAAACCGCAAGTATGAACAATCCTTTGATCAATCCAGGCCTGGGTACTTTTGTGTGGATGCTGGTCTCGTTCGGTATCTTGGCTTTCATCTTGATAAAGTTCGGCTGGCCGATGATCCTCAAGTCGCTCCACAAGCGCGAGGAGGCCATTGCCGATTCGCTGAATGAGGCGGCCAAGGCCCGTGAGGAGATGAAGCATCTGGTGGCTCACAACGAAGAGCTGCTGCGCCAGGCCAAGATGGAGCGCGACGAGATGCTGCGCAACGCCCGCACGGCCAGCGACCAGATCGTCGAGGAGGCACGCGCCAAGGCGTCGGCCGAGGCCGACCGCATTGTCGAGGCCGCCCGGGAGAACATCAACTACGAGAAGATGAAGGCAATGACCGAGCTCAAGAACCAGATCGCTACCCTCAGTATCGAGATTGCCGAGAAGCTGATCCGGGCGGAGCTGGAGGACAAGCGCAAGGCCGATGCCTTGATTCAGAAAGAACTGGAACGAGCACAGCTGAACTGATATGAATAACTACCGTATCAATACCAACTACGCGAAGGCGTTGTTTATGCTTGCCAGCGAGCGTGGCGAGGCCGACCGTGTGTTCGAGGATATGCGGTTGGTTGTCGACGTGATGGGCGAGAACCGCCAGCTGGTGGCGCTTTTCGCCAATCCCACGGTGCGCTACGACAAGAAGACGGCCGTGGTGGAGGCGCTTTTCGCCAGCCATGTGTGCGACGAGACGATGGCCTTCCTGCGTTATGTGGTGAAGAAGAACCGCTCGGTGAATCTGCGCGGTATCGGGCTGAGCTATCTCGATCAGTATCGCGAGAGCAAGGGTATCGTGTTGGGTGAGCTGGTCACGCACCAGGAGACCGACGAGAGTGCCCGCGAGGTTGTACGCCATCTGATTGAGGAATATACGGGCAAGCAGGTGGAGCTGCACACGGCCACCGATGCCAATATGCTGGGCGGCTTCAAAATGGAGTTTGACCACAATATGTACGACGCCCGTCTGCGGACCAAAATACGCAAGCTCCGCAAGGAGTTCGCGAAGAACGATTACGAAAGCAAATTGTAACGATTATGTCAGATATTAAGCCTGCCGAAGTATCGGCAATCTTGAAGAAACAACTGGCCGATGTCAACTTGGATGTCGAACTCGAGGAGGTTGGCACAGTGCTGACCGTGGGAGACGGCATTGCACGTGTCTATGGCCTCAACAACGCCCAGAGCGGCGAGCTTGTCGAGTTCGACAGCGGCGATCAGGGTATTGTCCAGAACCTGGAGGAGGACAATGTCGGTGTGGTGATGCTGGGTGAGATGACCACGGTCAACGAGGGCGACACGGTGAAGCGTACCAAGCGCATCGCCTCCTTGCCTGTCGGCGAGGGCCTGCTGGGCCGTGTGATCAACACCATCGGTCAGCCGATCGACGGTAAGGGCCCCATCGAGGGTACCCTTTACGACATGCCCCTCGAGCGCAAGGCCCCCGGCGTCATCTACCGCCAGCCCGTGGAGCAACCCTTGCAGACGGGTATCAAGGCCATCGACTCGATGATTCCTATCGGACGCGGTCAGCGTGAGCTCATCATCGGTGACCGCCAGACCGGCAAGACGGCCATCGCCATCGATACCATCATCAACCAGAAGAATAATTACGATGCCGGTGATCCCGTGTACTGTATCTATGTCGCGTGCGGCCAGAAGGGCTCCACTGTGGCCAATCTGGTGAAGAGCCTCGAAGAGAAAGGCGCCATGGAGTACACCATCGTGGTGGCTGCCACGGCATCGGATCCTGCCGCCATGCAGTTCTACGCCCCCTTTGCGGGTGCCGCCATCGGCGAGTACTTCCGCGACACGGGACGCAACGCCTTGGTGATCTACGACGACCTCTCCAAGCAGGCCGTTGCCTACCGCGAGGTTTCGTTGCTTCTCCGTCGCCCGCCGGGACGCGAGGCCTATCCCGGTGATGTGTTCTACCTGCACAGCCGTTTGCTCGAGCGTGCGGCCCGCATCATCCAGAACGACCAGATCGCAGCCCAGATGAACGACCTCCCTGCCTCGCTGCAGGGCCGTGTGAAGGGTGGCGGTTCGCTGACGGCCCTTCCCATCATCGAGACCCAGGCAGGCGATGTGTCGGCCTATATCCCCACCAACGTTATCTCCATCACCGATGGTCAGATATTCCTCGAGACCAACCTGTTTAACAGCGGTGTGCGTCCGGCCATCAACGTGGGTATCTCGGTGAGCCGTGTGGGTGGCAAGGCCCAGATCAAGTCGATGAAGAAGATCGCCGGAACCCTGAAGATGGACCAGGCTCAGTACCGCGAGCTGGAGGCTTTCTCCAAGTTCGGCTCCGACCTCGATGCTGCCACCAAGGCAGTGCTCGACAAGGGTGCCCGCAACGTGGAGATCCTCAAACAGCCGCAGTACAGCCCCATGCCCGTCGAGGAGCAGGTGGCCATCATCTTCTGCGGCACCAACGGATTGCTGCAGAAAGTGGCCGTCGACAAGGTGCGCGACTTCGAGAAAGCCTTCTTGTTCCTGATGAAGCAGGATCACGCCGATATTCTGGCCAACCTGCGTGCCGGCAAACTGGTCGACAGCGACCTGGCAACGATGAAGAGCCTGGCACTCGACACTGCCGAACGCTACAAATAGGGCAGGGATATAGAATATGGGTTATAGAATATAATGTAAAGGTTAAAGAATGGCCAATCTAAAAGAAGTCCGCACGCGCATTGCCTCGGTGAGCTCGACGCAGCAGATCACATCGGCCATGAAGATGGTCTCGGCTGCCAAGTTCCGCCGTGCGCAGAATGCCATCATCGGCATGCGCCCCTATGCGGCCCAGCTGAACGAGATCATCGGCGACATCGGGACCGACGACGGGGTGCAGACGCCCTACCATGCCGTCCGTCCGGTGGAGCGCGTGGTGCTGGTGGTCGTCACGTCGAACAAGGGACTCTGCGGCGCCTTCAACAGCAATGTCATCAAGCTGGCGCAACAGCGAATCGACCACTACCGCAGCCAGAAGACGGCTATCCGGGTGGTGAGTATCGGCCGCAAGGCCTCGGAGTTGCTGGTGCGACAGAAAGACCTCCAGTTGACGGTGCTTGACGATCTGCTCGACAATCCTTCCTTTGACGCCATCGCCAACGTGGCCGACGGTTTGATGGAGGACTATGCCGAGAAGCGAATCGATCGTGTCGAGCTGGTGTACAACCAGTTCAAGAACTCCCTGTCGCAGGTGCTCAGCAACGAGCAGTTCCTGCCCATCGTGCCGAACGCCATGGCGGATGCCAAGGATCGCAAGGAGAACAAGGTCAACGACTACATCTTCGAGCCCTCGAAAGAGGAGATCCTGCGCGAGATGATCCCCTTGACGCTGCGCAGCACATTCTACCGGGTGGTGCTTGATTCGCTGGCCGCCGAGCATGGAGCCCGCATGACGGCCATGCAGAAGGCCACCGACAACGCCACCGAGCTGCTGAAGGATTTGCGGTTGAGTTACAACAAGGCGCGACAGGCGGCTATCACCAATGAAATTATCGAGATTGTCAGCGGCTCGGAAGCCCTGAAAGGTTAAATCCAAGAAAATGTCAGACACCGATACGGATGTTATCGGTGTCTTTTTTTTATTATGATGAAGAGATATTTGATATTAGCGCTCATGATGGCCACGGCAGTGGCGATGGCCCGTCCGGTCGATGTCCAGCGGGCCCGCGGGTTTGTCGAGGCGAACTTCTTCGCGCCGGCTGTGTGTATATCCCCTGCTGCGTGGGGCGAGATTTATGTCTTTGCACCCCTGGCGGGCGAGGGCTTCGTCGTCGTTTCGGCCGACGATTGCGCCCGTCCGGTGCTGGCCTATTCGATGACGGGTTCCTTCCCGGTCGAGAACATGCCGCCACATGTGGCGGCGTGGATCGAGGGGTACCGGCACGAGATTGCCGACCTGGTCAAGTATGGCGCCGTGCCCAGCGCCGAGGTGCAGGCCCAGTGGGCCAATCCTAAAAACAGCCGCTACCAGCCGGTGGCTCCCCTGATGACCACCACCTGGAACCAGTCGCCGCGCTACAACGCCATGTGTCCGTTCTCATACTCCGATTCGTCGCATGCCGTCACCGGCTGTGTGGCCACCGCCCAGGCCCAGGTGATGAAGTACTGGAACCACCCCGCCAAGGGGCACGGCTCCCATTCCTATGTCGATGCCGACTTCGGCCCCCAGTCGGTCGACTACGACACCCTCTACCAGTGGAACCTGATGCCCGACGCCCTGAGCTGGGCCAGCAGCCAGGAGGAAATCCATGCCGTGGCCCAGCTGATGTACCATGTCGGCGTCAGCGTCGAGATGAACTACACCGTCGGCGGTAGCGGCGCCTATGTGATCGCCTACAGCCAGTACGGCCTGAACTACCCTTCCACCGAGAGGGCCCTGCGTGAACATTTTGGCTACAATCCGATGCTCGAAGGCCGAGTCAAGGAGATGTACACCGACGACTCGTGGAGCAGCATGGTGCGCAACGAGATCGTCCACGGCCGTCCGGTGCTCTATTCTGGTGCCGACAACGAGAGCGGCCATGCCTTCGTCCTCGACGGCTACGATTCGACCGGCATGTTCCACCTCAACTGGGGTTGGGGCGGCTATTACGACGGCTACTACACCATCGACTCCCTCTCCCCCGGCGCCGGTGGCATCGGCGGCAACGCCACCTACACCTTCAACCTGCAGAACACAGCCCTCTTCGGAGTGCGCCCGTGCTACAACACCGACTCGATGGCGACCGTCGGCTTGGTGACCAGCGACAGCACCAAGGGCGTCGTCCTCGGCAGCGGCACCTACATCCCCTACGAGGATACGGTCCATATCAGCGTCGTCCCGGCCCCTGGTTATCGCTTCGCCGGCTGGGCCAGCGGCTACTCCATGCCCGTCTTCACCTTCGTCCCCAACGGCGACATGATCGACACGGCCCTCTTCGAGCCCATCGGCACCGACACCGTCGCCTACTGCGACGACATCTGTGCCGGCCGCTGGCGCGACGACTACGGCTCCACCACCGAGTGGGGCATCCGCGTCCCCGCCGAACGGCGCAACGCCCTGCGCAGCCTCGACGCCGTCCAGCTCTTCGTCTACGAGCCGGGCTTCTACACCATGAATATCTACTGCGGCTCGGCCCCCAGTACGTCCACGCGGCTGCTCTCCATGCAGCCCGACCTCACCGAGGCCCACGGCTGGACCACCATCCAGCTCGACCAGCCCCTCGCCGTGCCCGACAGTCAGGATGTGTGGATCACCTTCCGCTTCACCACCACCACCGGCTTCCCCGCCGCCGCCTCGCACTATACCGCCGTGAGCGACGGCTGCTGGTACAAGTTGCCCGACGGCTGGCGCCCCATCGACGAGACGGGTGTCTACTACACCTGGATGATTCGCGCCCTCTTCGAGCCGCGCCCCTGCCATGTGGCTGTCGAGAATGCGGGCTACTGTGACCTGGCTGCTCTCTATGGCGCCGGCGAGTACGAGCTGGGCGACACCGTCACCGTCGGATGCGACGACCCCCTCTTCACCCATTGGGAGGGTAGCGGATCGACCGCCCGCAGCCTCACGTTTGTCGCCACGGGCGACACCGCCTTCTACGCCTATTGCCACGAGGTGGGCATCGACGAGGTGGAGGGCGACCCGTTGACACTCGGTGTCGACGGGCTGACCGTCAGTGTGCAGGGCCCCGAGGGCGAGCCGCTGAACCTCTACGACATGCAGGGCCGCCTGCTGGCCGCCGGTACCGGCCGCCTGCAGTGCCGCGTACACTCGGCGGGCGTCTACCTGCTGCGCCCGGCCTCGCTCCCCGCACGCAAGATTGTAGTTGTCGATTAATCAACCATACCGCTTTATGAAACGAATACTGACCACCCTTGCCGTCCTGCTGTCGACCGCTGTGGCGCTGCAGGCCAAACCGGTCGACCCCGATGTGCTGTTCCGTGCGGCACGCCATGTGCTGAATCGTCCCGATGTGGTCGATGCCACCCCCGCCTCGTTCACCGGCTGCCGCCTCTTCTGCGGCTCGGATGGTCAGGGCTTCGTGCTGCTGGCCGACGACGACGCGGTGCGCCCCCTGCTCGGCTATTCGCCCGACGGCACCATCGATGCCGACCGCCTGCCGGTCTCGGTGGCCGAATGGATCGATGGCTACCAGCGCGACATCGCCCGTGCCAAGGAACTCGGCCTGACCCCGTCGGCCCGCGCCGCCGCCGAGTGGGCGCAACTGCTCGGAGGCCGCGCCCCCAAGGCGGCCGTCGCTGCGGTCGAGCCCCTGATCAAGACCAAATGGGGCCAGGGCCAGCACTTCAACGAGTGGTGCCCCTACGACTCGGCCGCCCTCCAGCATGTGGTGACCGGATGCGTGGCCACGGCCGCCGCCCAGGTGATGCGCTACTGGAAGCACCCCGAGGTGGGACGCGGCAGCCATGCCTTCGACCACCCCCGCTATGGCCACCTCGAGGCCCGTTTCGACACCGCCCATTACCGCTGGAACAAGATGCCCGTCACGTTCACCAACCTCACCTCTGCCTCACGGGTGGATGCGGTGTCCCAGCTGATCTACCATGTGGGCGTGGCCGTCGAGATGGACTATGGCGTCTTCGGCAGCGGGGCCTACAGCAACCCGCTGGGGAATGTGCGGCGCGCGTCGAGCGAGACGGCCCTCAAGGAGTATTTCCGCTACAATCCCGGTCTCTTCTCCGGCTACAAGGAAGGGTACACCGACGCCCAGTGGCGGGCCATGATCGATGCCGACCTCGATGCGGCACGCCCCGTCATCTACGACGGCTACGGCCCCAGTGGCGGCCACTCCTTCGTGCTCGACGGACGCGACACCATGGGCCTCTACCACTTCAACTGGGGCTGGGAGGGGACGGCCAATGGCTACTTCACCCTCGACAGTCTGGCGCCCGAATCCGACATGTCGTTCAGCCAGCTCAACTCGGCCATCTTCCGCATCTATCCCATCACCGTCAACGAGGGCACCTCGACGGTCAGCCTGGCCACGGCCGATCCCCATCGCGGCACCGTCAGCGGCAGCGGCACCTACTCCGCCGACAGCCTCCGCATCACCCTGCTGGCCACCGCCGCCCCGGGCTACCGCTTCGACCATTGGACCAGCGGCAACCCCGCCAACCCCATCATCACCTCGCCCACGCGCGACTACGCCGACACCGCCGTCTTTGTGCCCCTCCACCGCGACAGCGTGGGCTACTGCCGCGCCAACGGCATCGCCTACAAGAACCTCACCGAGGAGGATTCGGTCGAGTGGGGGATACGCATCCCGGCCGCCTATCTGGCCGGCAAGGAGCGCCTGCGCGAGGTCCACTTCTGGACCTACGAGGCCTCCGGCCCCTACCACCTCCGCCTCTATCGCGGCGCCCTGCCCGAGGGCGAACCGTTCTATACCGACAGCCTGATGGCTGCGGGCTACGGCATGAACATCTATCAGATCCCTGAATCGGTCGGGATCGATTTCGCCGACACCACCCCGCTGTGGGTCACCATCTATGCCAAGGGGTCGCCCTTCCCCGTCAGCTATTCACACTACACCGGCACCGACGACGGCTCGTGGATCCGCTACGGCGGCCAGTGGGCCCCCATCGACCGCCTGCTGCCCTTCTATGCCAGCTGGATGCTGCGGGCCCTGCTCGACCCGTCGACCCATGTGGGCGTCGGCCCGGCGGCCGGCATCGAGACGGCGTGCGAGGTGCGCGGCCGCACGGTCGGCGCCACCGCCCCGGCCGGCACCCCGCTGGCCCTCTACGACGTGCAGGGCCGCTGCCTGGGCCGTGCCGTCGGGTCGCTCAGCGTCCGCGTGCCTGCGGCAGGCATCTACGTGCTCAGCGCCCCCGGGGCCACCCCGCGCAAGGTAGTGGTGCAGTGACGCTAACAAACCGACAAACCGTAAGAAAGAAACTAAAAAACTATACACTATGGAACAGAAACAAACCAAACTGGCCTTGGTGCCGGTAATCACGATGTTCTTCATGTTCGCCATGATCAGCTTCGTCACCAACATGGCGGCGCCCTTCGGCAATATCTGGAAGAACCAGTACGAGTGGTCCGGCATGCTGGGCAACCTGATGAACTTCCTGGCCTACCTCATCATGGGTATCCCGGCCGGCAAGCTGATGCAGCGCATCGGCTACAAGAAGACGGCCCTCTGGGCCCTTGGCGTCGGCTTCGTCGGCGTGCTGGTGCAGTACCTCTCCAGCCTGCTGGGCGCTTCGGTCGCGACCTTCTCGGTCTCGGGCCAGCCCGTGATGCTCAACTTCCTGATCTACCTGCTGGGAGCCTTCATCTGCGGCTTCTGCGTGTGCATGCTCAACACGGTGGTCAACCCGATGCTCAACCTGCTGGGCGGCGGCGGCAACCGCGGCAACCAGCTCATCCAGACCGGCGGCACCCTCAACTCGCTCACCGGCACCCTCACCCCGCTGCTCGTCGGCGCCCTCATCGGCACCGTCACCGACCGCACCGCCATGAGCGACGTGTCGCCCCTGCTCTTCATCGCCATGGGCGTCTTCGCGCTGGCCTTCGTCATCATCCTCTTCGTCAAGATCCCCGAGCCGCGCCGCGAGCGCATCATCCGCGGCGGCCGCGACCCCCACAGCGCCTGGAGCTTCCGCCACCTGGTGCTGGGCGTGGTGGCCATCTTCTTCTATGTCGGCATCGAGGTGGGCATCCCCGCCGAGCTGAATTTCTACCTGAGCGACCCGCTGGGTCCCGTGGCCAGTGCCGCCGTGGGCGGCGCCGTGGCGGCCGTCTACTGGCTGCTGATGATGGTGGGCCGCGCCGCCAGCGCCGCCATCAGCGGCAAGGTCTCCACCCGCACCCAGCTCTCCGTGGCCGCCATCGTGGCCATCCTCTTCATCGTGGTGGCCATCCTGCTGCCCGCCAGCGTCCGCGTCTCCATGCCGGGCTACAGCGTCACCGACGGCTTCCGGATGTTCCAGGTCCCGCTGAGCGCCCTCTTCCTCGTGCTCTGCGGCCTCTGCACCTCGCTCATGTGGGGCGGCATCTTCAACCTCTCGGTCGAGGGCCTCGGCAAATACACCGAGCAGGCCAGCGGCATCTTCATGATGATGGTGGTCGGCGGCGGCGTCATGCCCCTCATCCAGAACGCCCTGGCCAAGAGCGTCGGCTACATGGGCTCCTATTGGATCGTGGCCGCCATGCTGGCCTACATCCTCTTCTACGCCCTCGTGGGCTCGAAGAACGTCAACCGCGACATCCCCGTCGATTAACCCCGACGCCCGGTTGGCACCCTATTGACTCTACCTTTTCTTCAGTCGTTCTTCAGTCGTTCTTCAGTCGTTCTTCAGTGATCACTGAAGAACGACTGAAGAACGACTGAAGAACGACTGAAGAAAAGGTAGACTTGATACCTCCCTGGGGGTGGGGCAGGCCTGCCTGCGACACCGGTGAATTTTTTTCTTCCGATTCGAAAAAAAGTTGTATCTTTGCAATTCAGTCTGTCGGTGGCGCGGCCTGCCAGCGCATTGTCCGACAGTGTGTTAAGTGTATATAACCCTATGTTAAACCGTGCCTGGCAGGGGCACACAACAAAAAGAATCCATCATTATAATGGACTACAAGAACGTACAACCGCTGGCCGACTTCGACTGGAACGCCGTCGACGAGAAAGCTGGCAAAATCAAACAACAAGAGACGGGCGAGCACAATGACGCCTATGAGAAGAGCTTCAACGCTTTCACCGAGCAAGAGGTGATCGAGGGCGTGATCGTCGCCATCACCGACCGCGAGGTGGTTGTCAACGTGGGAGCCAAGAGCGACGGTGTCATCCCCGTGAGCGAGGTGCGCTACAATCCCGACCTGAAGCCCGGCGACAAGATCGAGGTCTACGTCGAGAGCCAGGAGGATGCCAACGGCCAGCTGATGCTCAGCCACAAGAAAGCCCGTATCCTGAAGTCGTGGGACCGCGTCAACGAGGCCTACGACAACCAGGAGATCATCACCGGCTACGTCAAGAGCCGCACCAAGGGTGGTCTGATTGTCACGGTGTTCGACAACATCGAGGCCTTCCTGCCCGGCAGCCAGATCGACGTGAAGCCCATCCGCGACTACGACGTCTACGTCGACAAGCAGATGGAGTTCAAGGTGGTGAAAATCAATCATGAGTACAAGAATGTCGTCGTCAGCCACAAGGCTCTCATCGAGGACGAGATCGAGGCTCAGAAGGCCGAGATCATCAGCCACCTCGAGAAGGGTCAGGTGCTGGAAGGCGTGGTGAAGAATATCACCAGCTACGGTGTCTTCGTCGACCTGGGCGGTGTGGACGGTCTGATCCACATCACCGACCTCAGCTGGGGCCGCATCAGCCACCCGAGCGAGGTGGTTCAGCTCGACCAGAAGATCAACGTCGTTATTCTCGACTTCGACGAGGCCAAGCGTCGTATCGCCCTCGGTCTGAAGCAGCTCACTCCTCACCCCTGGGATGCTCTCGATCCCAACCTCAAGGAGGGTGACCACATCAAGGGTAAGGTGGTCGTCATTGCCGACTACGGTGCCTTCGTCGAGGTGATGCCCGGTGTGGAGGGTCTGATCCACGTCAGCGAGATGAGCTGGAGCCAGCACCTGCGTTCGGCCCAGGACTTCCTGAAGGTGGGCGACGAGGTCGAAGCCGTCATCCTGACCCTCG
>CAMNIH010000049.1 GCA_946540365.1 uncultured Bacteroidales bacterium | reverse complement strand
TCGCAGCCGAGGGTGTAGCCCCGGCTGTCGATGTCGGGCGGCAGGGGGCGGGGGTGGTGGGTGGTGTAGTAGGCTGTGCAGCGGGCTGCGTTGATCATCGGCGGCCCGTCGGGGGCGATGGCGCCGTTGGGGCAGGCGTCGATGCAGCGGCGGCAGTCGGTGCATCGGTTGTCGGCGGCGCTGTCGTAGCGGTCGCATTCCTCGACGGTCACCAGCTCGCCCAGGTTGACCCATGTGCCCCAGCGGGGCGTGACCAGCAGGGTGTGGCGTCCGATCCACCCCAGCCCCGCGCGGGCGGCCCAGTGCTTGTCGCTGATGGGGGCCGTGTCGCAGCAGGCCTTGGCCTCGATGCCGAGCTCTTGGCGCAGGGCGAAGAGCATCCGCTTGACTTCCACGTGGTAGTCGCGCTGCCGGGCATAGGCGGCGATGCCGCCGGCGCTGTCGGGCGGCGGGTAGGCGCTCACGCAGCAGATCACCGTCCGTGCCCCCTCGACCAACAGCCTGGGGTCGAGGCGCTTGTCGACGTTGCGTTCCATGTACTGCAGCTCGGCGTGCCAGCCGCGTGCCAGCCACTGGCGCAGGGGGTACTCGCTGTCGGTCAGCGCGTCGGCGCGGGCGATGCCGCAGGCGTCGAAGCCCGCCGCGAGGGCCAGCCGTTTGACCTCGGCGCTATTCAGCATCGGCCGACTGGTACTTGCCCTTCTTCGAGCCTTCGTAGAGTTCGAATTTCAGGAAGCGGCAGTCGAGCGACCCGTTCTGCACCGGTATCTTGCGCGAGGGGTGCAGGCCGATGTGCTTCATGGCCTCGAAATCGCTCGTGATGAGCCACACCTCGCAGTCCTTGCCGTAGCGTTGCTTGAAGGTGTCGCCCAGCTTCTCGTACAGCGCGTTGAGGTCCTCCACCTTGATGCGCTCGCCGTAGGGCGGGTTGGTGACGATGAGGGTGCGCCCCTCGGGCGGCTCCTGCTCGGCGAAGTCGCCGATATGCAGCATCACGTCGTGGTGCAACTTGGTGAACTCCAGGTTTTTCTCGCATTGTTCGATCACCTGCGGGTCGATGTCGTTGCCCCAGATCTCGCCTTCGAAGTCGAGGCTGCCGATCTTGCGGTCCTCTTCGGCCTTGACGCTCTTCCACTCGCCCAGGTTGAACTCCTTCCAGCGCATGAATCCGAAGCGGTTGCCGCGGTAGTACTGGGCGGGGATGGTGTTGGCCATCATGGCGGCCTCGATCAGCAGGGTGCCGCTGCCGCACATGGGGTCGTAGAAGTTGGTCGTGCAGTCCCATCCGGCGATCTTCAGCAGGCCGGCGGCCAGCACCTCGTTGATCGGGGCCACGCCGACGCCCTGGCGGTAGCCGCGCTTGTGCAGCGAGTCGCCGCTCGAGTTCATCAGCAGGGTGACGTGGTTGTCGCGGATGTGCAGATTGAACTTGTAGTCAGGCTGTTCGGTGTCGATCGACGGGCGCTTGCCGAAGTTGCGGCGGAAGCGGTCCACGATGGCGTCCTTGGTCTTCAGGGCGGCATAGTAGCTGTGGGTGAAGATCTCGCCGCTGGTCGTGGAGTCGATCATGAAGGTGCAGTCCACATCCAGTATCTTCTCCCACCGTATCTTGTACACCTGGTCGTAGAGCTCCTGCTCGTCGTTGGCGTCGAATTCGGCGAAGGGTTTGAGGATGGCCAGGGCCGTGCGGCAGCAGTAGTTGGCGCGGTAGAGCAGGCGCATGTCGCCCTCGAACTCGACGGCGCGGGTGATGGGCGTCACGTTCTTCGCCCCCAGGGCGCGCAGCTCGTCGGCCAGTACTTCTTCCAGGTTGACCATCGTCTTGGCCACCATCTTGAATTGTTCGCGGGGGGTGCCGCTATCGGTCACCACCTTCCCGTGGTTCTTCTGTATTATCATTGCGTAGATTTTGGATGCGTTGTTTGAATTCGCGGCGTGCGTCGCGGTTTTTTTTGATGATGCTGCCGTTGTAGATGCTGATGTTCAGCTCGTAGCCCACCAGCAGCACGATGCAGTTGAACCTCACCCAGAACATGATCATCAGCAGGGTGCCGATCGATCCGTAGACGAGGTTGTAGTTGCTGAAGTTGTTGAGGTACAGGCCCAGCCCCCAGCTGAGGACCAGGAACATGCCGGTGGCCAGCACCGACCCGGCGCTGAAAAAGCCCACCCGCTGCTTCTTGGCCGGCGCCCAGTAGTAGATCAGCGAGATGACCGTCAGCAGGGCCACCACGATGAGCACCCAGCGCCCGATGTTGAAGATCACCGTGCTCGTCTTGGTGGGCGGCAGCCACCCCTGGGCGAAGATGAGCTGCAGCAGGAATTTGTGCCCCATCAGCAGCGCCACCGTCAGCACGACGACCACGTAGATGATGAACACCAGCATGATGCTCAGCAGGTAGCGTTGCGCGTAGGGGCGCTTCTCGACCGAGTGGTTGGCAAAGTTGAGCGACGTGATCATCCCCATCAAGCCGTTGGCCGCCAGGATGATGGAGCTGATGAAGCCGATGCTCAGCAGGGTGCTGTGGCGGTGGCCCATCACGTCGTTGACGGTGTTCGACAGGGGGCTCATGATCTTCTCGGGCACGATGGTGCCCAGCTCGCCGAGCAGCTCGTCCTGCACGCCGTCGACCGGGAAGTAGGCCACCAGGGTGAAGAAGAAGATGAGCAGCGGCGGCATGGCTGTCAGGAAGCTGTAGGACAGTCCCTTGGCCCGCTGGTTGAGGTCGCCGTTGAAGATGCCTGCCAGGAAGAATCGCAGCACGTCGTAGAGCGGCACCCCGCGGTTGCCCGGCAGCGAGAAGTGCTGCAGGAAATAGAGCGTCGACCGCACGGGCCTCCAGTAGAGGGCCTTGCGGCGCAGCAGGCGCACCTTGGCGGTGGCCAGACGCAGGTATGCTTTCCAGTTGGGCATCGACGGCGTTTACTGTTTGACGAGCGAGATATCGAGGCTCTTGATGTGGTGCGTCAGGGCGCCGACGCTGATGAAGTCCACCCCCGTCTCGGCATAGGGGCGCAGGGTGAGGTCGGTGATGCCGCCGCTGGCCTCGGTCTCGTAGCGCACGGGCCAGGCCTTGATGCGGCGCACCGCCTCGGCCAGGGTGGGTATGTCGAAATTGTCGAGCATGATGCGGTCCACACCCCCGTGGTCGAGCACGCGCTGCAGCTCGTCGAGGTTGCGCACCTCGATCTCTATCTTCAGCTCTTTCCCCTTGTCTTTCAGGTACTGGCGGGTGCGGTCGATGGCCTGCTCGATGCCGCCGGCGAAGTCGATGTGGTTGTCCTTGAGCATCACCATGTCGTACAGGCCGATGCGGTGGTTGGTGCCGCCGCCGCAGGCCACGGCGTACTTCTCCAGCAGCCGCATGTTGGGCGTGGTCTTGCGGGTGTCGAGCAGGCGGGTCTCCAGCCCGTCGAGCATCTGCACCATGCGGTGGGTCTCGGTGGCGATGCCGGAGAGGCGCTGCATGAAGTTGAGCGCCGTGCGCTCGGCCGTCAGGATCGAGCCGCTCGGCCCCTCGACGGTCATGATGATGTCGCCCTTGGCCACCGGGTCGCCGTCGTGGCGCATGAGGTTGACTTTCAGACGGCTGTCCACCAGCCGGAAGACGCGTTCGCCCACTTCGGCACCACAGAGGATGCCCTCCTGCTTGGCCACCATCTTGGCGGTGCCCGTCGCCGTGGGGGGGATGCAGGCCAGCGTGGAGTGGTCGCCGTCGCCCACGTCCTCGCGCAGGGCCATTTTGATCAGTTCGTCAAGGTTCTCGATATTCATCATAACTGTCTGTTTGTCTGTTCTATACAATGCTTTTCGCTCCCCCGTGGGGGCTGTTTTGATGATGCAAATATACACAAAAAATCTGATTCAGAGCACTTCCACCTCTTTCTGACCCATAAAAAAACGCTCCCAAGCAGAGGTTGACTCTACCATTTCTTCAGTCGTTCTTCAGTCGTTCTTCAGTCGTTCTTCAGTGATCACTGAAGAACGACTGAAGAACGACTGAAGAACGACTGAAGAAATGGTAGACTTGGGTGGGTGTCAACCTGTGGCATGGGAGGGACGAAATTTTGCCGCCGGAGACATTTTATTATGTGTATGTCAAAAAAAATGCGTATCTTTGCCCGATTGAAACAATGGTTGTAGAATGACCATGTCGCTCTTTTTCAGTGAGAAGGGTGTCGGCATGGCAAATAAAAAAGTGTATGCAGATAGCAATCTCGGGCAATATAGGAGCCGGCAAGACGGAACTCACCAAGCTCTTGGCGCGCCATTACGGCTACCGCGCCATCTATGGTCCGTCGGAGGAGAACCCCTACCTCAACAGTTTCTATGAGGACATGCGGCGGTGGTCGTTCAACATGATGGTCCACACGCTGTATGCCAACATCAAGCAGTTGGCCGAACTGAAGCAGAGCGGCGAGAGCTTCATCCGCGACCGGTCGCTCTACGACGATGCGGCCATCTTTGCCCCCAACCTGCAGAGCATGGGCCTCATGACCACGCGCGACCTGACGACCTACACCAAGCTCTTCGAGATGACCTATTCGCTGCTGCCCAAGCCCGACCTGCTGATCTACGTGCGCGGCGATGTGCCCACCCTGATACGCCACATCCAGAAGCGCGGCCGCGCGCTGGAGAGCAGCATACGCCTCGACTACCTCACCAACCTCAACAACCGCTACGAGCAGTGGGCCGAGCAGTACGAGGGCAAGATGCTGGTGGTGGACACCGACGAGCTCGATTTCGTCGAGCGCCGCGAGGACCTGGGCCATATCATCGAAAAGATCGACGCCGAGTTCAACAGTCTCTTCGCGTCGCAGGGAGAGGAGGTGGCGCAATGAAAGTGCTGGCCGTGATCCCGGCGCGCTACGCGTCGACCCGTTTCCCTGGCAAGCCGCTGGCCAAGCTCGGCGGCGAGAGCATCATCAGCCGTGTCTACAACCGTGTGCGCCGCTGCGACGCCATCGAGGATGTGGTGGTGGCCACCGACAGCGAGGAGATATGCGACCACCTGGAGTCGCAGATCGAGGAGGGCGCCGTCATGATGACGTCGGACCAGCACCGCTCCGGCACCGACCGCTGCGGCGAGGTGGTGCAGCGCCTCGACCGGCAGGGCTACTCCTACGACGTGATCCTCAACGTGCAGGGCGACGAACCCTTCGTCGACCCCACCCAGCTGGAGACGCTGATCGGCTGCTTCGCCGACCCGGAGGTGCAGATCGCCACCCTGGTGACCCGCATCGCCTCGACCGACGAGCTCTGTTCGCCCAACAACGTCAAGGTGGTCTGCACCGCCGACGGACGTGCCCTCTACTTCAGCCGCCAGCCGATCCCCTTCCGGCGCGACAGCGACCCCGCCCAGTGGCTCGACGAGGGGCTGTACTTCAAGCATGTGGGCATCTACGCCTTCCGCGGCGATGTGCTTCCGGCGCTCTGCCGCCTCAAGCCGAGCCCCCTCGAGGAGGCCGAACGGCTGGAGCAGCTGCGCTGGCTCGAGGCGGGCTACCCCATCCACGTGGCCCTCACCGACCACGCCAATATCGGCATCGACACGCCCGACGACCTGGCCGCCGCCGAGCGCTACCTGAAACAGAATAAAAGATAGAACGAACATTATGAATATAACAGACCTTATCGTAGAACTGCTGCAGCAGGGCAAGCAAGTGGAGCTCCCCGGCATGGGCACCTTCGGCAGCGAGATGCAGCCCCCCTATCACGACCCGGCCACGGGCACCTACTATCCCGCCCGCCGCACCCTCACCTTCAGCAACGCCACCTCGGGCGACGAGAGCATCGTCCAGTCGCTGGCCCAGCGCGAATGTGTGGGTGAGAACGTGGCCCGCCAGATGTGGAAGAACTATGTCGACGCGCTGACAGACAAGCTGCAGCGCACCGGCAGCCACGCCTTCGGCGACCTGGGCATGCTCAACTACAGCGCCGGCGGCGGCTACACGTTTGCCGCCACGCCCGGTGTGGTGCTCACCACCGGCGACGAGAAGCCGCTGGAGCATGTGCGCACCTACTCGCACGAGGGCGAGGCCGATCCCTTCGCGCAGTTCGAGGATGGCGGTGCCGCCGAGGCCGCCCGCTTGGAGGCCGAGCGCGCCGAAGCCGCCCGCGTGGAAGCCGAGCGCCAGGCCGCCGAGGCCGCGCGCCGGGAGGCCGAGCGTGCCGAAGCCGCCCGCGTGGAAGCCGAGCGCCAGGCCGCCGAGGCCGCGCGCCAGGAGGCCGAACGCGCCGAAGCCGCCCGCCAGGAGGCCGAGCGCAAATCGGAGGAGGAGATGATGGCTGCGCTGACCGCCCTCGACCCGGTGGAAGCGGTCAAGGGCGTCCTCGCCGAACCGGACAATGCCCCGGGCCGACAGACCGGCGAGAAGGAAGAGAAGAAGAAGCGCCGCTTCCCGTGGTGGATCCTGCTGGTGCTGCTGTTGCTGCTCCTGCTGGGCGGTGCCGCCTACTACTATTTCAAGATCTACAAGCCTGCCCACGAGCAGGCCCCCATAGCCGCCACGGTCAACCATGTGGGCGGTGTGCCCGCCGCCACCGACCTCAGCTACAACACCGACCTGCTGCAGTACGACCGCCGCGACATCGAGCAGAACAGCGGCCGACTCTGCCGCTACATGGAGGACTACATCTACAGCTTCCTGGCCTACCGCCACTATGCCGGTGCCCACGGGCAGATGATGGAGCGCGTGCGCCAGTATGCCGACGAGCGCCTGGCCACCTTGATGGGCGACCGGTTCGCCATCCAGCGCTTCATCCCCTTCAACGATTATATCTACAACCACAACGAGCCCTACCTGCGCCGGAAGTTCGCCGCCGCCCAGCGTGTGACGGTGCAGTCCGAGCTGCTCGACATGCGCACGCTCGACGGCATCCTCGACCGGATGGTGAGCGAGCTGGGCCTTGAGCCCGACGCCGGTGCGTCCCGCACCGCCGCCCCGGTGGCTGCCGCCCCGGCCAAGCAGGCCCCTAAACCAGCCCAGGCAACGGCCGAGGAGGCTCCGGTGCGCGTCAACATGGAGCAGGAGAGCCGCCAGGGATTCGACATCATCGCTGGCTTCTACATCGACCGCGCCACCGCCGCCCGCCTCACAGCCCGCCTGCACGAGCTGGGCAGCGACGCCTATATCATCGAGAAGAACAACATGTACTACGTCAGCATGGGCAGCGCCAAGAACCGCACGGCGGCCGAGGCCCTGTTCAAGCATATCAAGGGCTGGTACGACGGCGATATTGCCATCAAACAGTGGTAGTCGGGCTATGGGTCATCACAAACTGCAACGTTTCGCCGAGAACCTGACGTTCCCCAACCTGTTCCAGGTGGGGTTCGAGCAGTTGGAGCACGAGGGCTTTGGCCTGCGTGGCCGCTGGGCGGAGCATTTCGGCAACGACCATCCCGTCACCCTCGAGCTGGGTTGCGGCAAGGGCGACTACACGCTGGCCCTGGCCCGCATCCACCCCGAGCGCAACTACATCGGGATCGACATCAAGGGGGCGCGGCTGTGGCGTGGCGCCAAGACCGCCCTCGAGGAGCCGTTGCCCAATGTGGCTTTCATCCGCACCCGCATCGAGCTGGTGGACCGCTTCTTCGCGCCCGGCGAGGTCGATGAGGTGTGGATCACCTTCTGCGACCCGCAGCCCAAGAAACCCAACAAGCGCCTGACGGCGCCCCGCTTCCTCGACACCTACGCCCGCTTCCTGGCGCCCCAGAGCACCCTCCACCTCAAGACCGACAGCCAGGAGCTGTACGACTACACGCTCAACGAGGTGCTGCCGGAGCGCGACGTGGAGATTGTGGCCAGCACCGACGACCTGTACAACGACAATCAAGTGCTACCCACTGCCAACTACCCACTACCCACTATTCTCGCCGAGGCGAGAATGACGCAGACCTACTACGAGCGGATGTTCCTGGCCGAAGGGAAGCCCATCACGTACATTCAGTGGAAAACAAAACAACAATAAACAATAAATACAATTATAAACAAATAAACAATCATCATTATGTCAGGACACAACAAATGGTCAAAGATTAAGAGAGCCAAAGGAGCAGCCGATGCCAAGCGCTCGAAACAGTGGAGCAACATCTTGAAGCAGGTCGCCATCGCCGTGCGCGAGGGCGGTCCCGACCCCGACAGCAACCCCCGTCTGCGTCTGCTCGTGCAGAATGCCCGTGGCTGCAACATGCCCAAGGACACCCTGCAGCGCACCATCAACAAGGCCAACGACAAGGACGCCGCCCAGATGATGGAGCTCACCTTCGAGTGCCATGTCAACCACGGTATCGCCCTCTTCATCGAGGCCCTCTCGGACAACAACAACCGCACCGTCGCCAACGTCAAGAGCATCATGAACAAGAATGGTGGCACGCTGGAGACCAACGGCAGCCTGGCCTTCCTGTTCACCCGCAAGGGTGTCTTTGTGGTGCCCCGCAAGCCGGAGATGGATGTCGAGGAACTGGAGATGGAACTCATCGACGGCGGCCTCGAGGAGATGGAGGTCGACGACGACTACCTCACCCTCTACACCGCCTATGAGGACTTCGGCAACATGGTGAAGATGCTCGAAGAGAAGGGTATCGAGGTGGAGAGCGCCGAACTGCAGCGCATTCCCAACACCACCCGTCAGGTCGACGAGGAGACCATCCGCAAGGTGATGAAGATCATCAACATCCTCGAGGAGGATGAGGACGTCACCAACGTCTACCACGACATGGAGATCCCCGACGACTTCGAGGAGGAGTAATCTTGTGGGTTTTAAGCTGTGAGCTGTGAGCTGTGAGTTTTAAGTTTTAAGTGGCTACGCAGGTTATGTGCGTCAGCCACTTAAAACTTACAACTCAAAACTTAAAACTCAAAACTCAAAACTCACAGCTTAAAACTTAAAACTTAAAACTAAAGCAGTGAAACTGTTTTTAGTACCGACCCCGGTGGGGAACCTCGGCGACATGACCTATCGTGGCGTCGAGGTGCTCCGTTCGGTCGACCTGATCCTGGCCGAGGACACGCGCACCTCGCGGGTGTTGCTGCAGCACTACGGCATCGAGACGCCGCTTCAGAGCTACCACATCTTCAACGAGCACCAGACGGTGTCGTCGCTGGTGGAGCGCCTGAAGGGCGGCACCACGATGGCCGTGGTGACCGATGCCGGCACGCCGGGCATCAGCGATCCGGGTTTTCTGTTGGTGCGCGAGGCTGTCAAGGCCGGCGTCGAGGTGGAGTGTCTGCCGGGGGCCACGGCCTTTGTGCCGGCGCTGATCGACAGCGGCCTGCCATGCGACCGCTTCGTCTTCCTGGGCTTCCTGCCCCACAAGAAAGGGCGCCAGACGGCCCTGCAGGCCCTGGCCGGCGAGGAGCGCACGATGATTATCTATGAAAGCCCCTACCGGCTGGTGAAGCTGCTGGAGCAGCTGGCCGAGGTGGTAGGGCCGGAACGCGAGGTCAGCGTCAGCCGCGAGATCAGCAAGCTGCACGCCGAAACGGCCCGCGGCACCATAGCTGAAGTGCTCGCCCACTTCAGCCAGAAAGAAGTCAAAGGCGAGATTGTCGTCGTCTTGTCAGGCATCCCCAATTAACCTATCAACCCCATTATGCCCATTAAAATTTTCATCTTCCGTCTGGCTTGCGCCCTGCTGGCAGGAATCATCATCGGAACCCAACGCGAGATACGCCAACGCCAGGCGGGCCTGACCACCAACTCGTTGGTGTCGGTCGGGGCGTGTATTTTCATACTCATCAGCGAGAGTGTCATCATGAGTGCTGTCGCTGCGGGCGGGCCGGTCAACAACGACAACCTGCGAGTGCTGAGTCAGGTGGTCACTGGTATCGGCTTTCTGGGTGCCGGTGTGATTATGAAGAACGGCGTCACAATCCACGGCCTTTCGTCGGCGGCCACCATCTGGTGCTCGGCGGCTGTGGGATGCCTGTGTGGCTACGGCATGTGGCGCGAGGCGCTGATCGCCGTGGCTGTGATCCTCGGCATCAACTGGGGTTTGAAGTCGATAGAAATCTTTATCAAGAAGAAACTCGGCAAGGGCGAGGACTGACGAGGGTCAGATCAGCTGGTGGCACATGGCGGCGTAGAGCGCCTCGGTGATATTGTTCACGTGCAGCTTGTCGAACACGCGGCGGCGGTAGAGCTTCACCGTGTCGGTGGCGCGGCCCAGCATCACGCTGATTTCGTCGAGGGTGTAGCCTCGGGCCGAGAGGATCAGCATCTGCCGTTCGTTCTGTGTGAGCTTCAGGTTGACGGAATTCAGCGGTGTCCATTGATGGGTGACGAAGTCGTACTCCATGCGTTTGCCGTTGGCCCTGTAGAAGAAACTCCCTGCCTCGCGGTTGAGTGCCGGCTGCATCAGCGACAGTGCGTAGAGCACTTTCCCGTCGTCGTCGAACAGCAGGGGTGTGACGTGGTGGGTGAGGAGTACCTCGGCGCCGTCCTGCAACCAGTGGATGTTGAATGAGAAAGTGACGGTGCGCTGACTTTCGGGACTCAATGTAGGCATGACGGCAAAGCATTGCTCCACAATTTCCTTATAGAGGGCGTGTTCGCTCTCCACCACCTTGGCCGCGATGTCGTCGTTGTCGGTGCTGGCGAGGTTTTGGAGCGCTGTCTCGTCAAGTTGGGTATGCGGTATCTCCCAGGATTGTCGTGTTTTGACGTTCGTAATGCAGGAGGTCTGGTAGATCAAGCGGGAGTAGGCGGCTGAAGTGGCGAAGATTGTCTTTTTTATGACGTCGGCATCAGTCGCAAGGCTGTTTTGTTTGTTCATGGTTTTGTGTTTCCTGGTTGTTGATTATTTCGATTTGTACCATTGGTGGTTGCCGCCGTTGGGGCATCCGATGGGGTTGGGGGTGTCCTCTGTGCGCACGGTGAGACCGCATTTGCGGCACTGGAAATTCAGCGGGCCGATCTTGCCCAGCTTGTTCCACTGGTGGTTGCCGCTGGCGGGGCAGCCCTGCATGTTGGGCTCCCACCGGCTCTCGACATTGACACGGCACTTCATGCAGTGATAGTTCATGGCTCCGACGGGGCCCAACTCCTGCCAGAGGTGGCCGCCCTCGTCGGCACGGCAACCCATGGCCGGCGGCACGTTCTCGGAGCGCACCAGCAGGGCGCATTTGCGGCATTGGTAGTTCTTCAATCCGGCATTGCCAACGTTGGAGGCGGTGAACATCACGCCTGACAGTACGAGTGTCAAAACAAATATCAGCTTTTTCATGGCTGTGGTGTTTGTGTTTATCTTTTTGATAATCTGTTGTTTGTTGCTACGTTTCATGCATGAATGCCCTGCAAAGATACGTAATTTTTGTGGATTGGACTCATCGAGGTCGATTTTTTTCTCACGCAGGCGCCGTCGGGTGGTCCGGGGTGACTGCCAAAATGGCAGTCGCACTTTTGCTGGCACGTTAGTTGCATGGGAATGGTCAGTGAAAAGATAAAAATACAGTATAGATTATGGAAGGTAAATTGAACGTTCAGACCGAGAATATATTTCCGGTAATCAAGAAGTTCCTCTATTCGGACCATGAGATTTTCCTGCGCGAGCTCATCAGCAACGCCGTCGACGCCA
>CAMNIH010000048.1 GCA_946540365.1 uncultured Bacteroidales bacterium | reverse complement strand
CGGCTTCGGCATCGAGGAGACGGGTGGTGGTGTCGGAGAGCAGGAGCGCGAGTTGGTTCTGCGCGAGCGGGACGATGGTGTCGGTCCGCGGGTTGAGGCGTATGATGTCCTTCAGCTGGACGATGGCGTCGGTGCGCTGCCCCTGGGCGGCATAGGCGAGGGCGCGCCAGTAGTGGAACTTGGGCAGAAGCGAGTGGCCGGGGTAGAGCTCGTCGGCCTGGTTGGCGAGGGTGACCACGGTGGAGTAACGGTGGGACAGGTACTGGGCGTAGAGATGCTCGTAGGCGTCTTCGACGATGCCTTCGCGGCGCAGGAGTTCCTTGTAGTACTCGTTGTCGCGGATGAGGTTGGCGAAGTCGCTGTCGGGGAAGCCCATGAGCACCATGTCGCGGTAGTAGTTGGCCTGGGGGGTGTTGCCCTGGCGGTCGTAGATGCGGTAGAGCATGTAGAACGTCTGCACGATGTGGTCGTAGCCGGTGTAGTCGTTGGCGAGCCGCTGGTAGCATTCGAGGGCGCGGGGCGTGTTCTGCACACCGTCGTAGAAGATGTAGCCCGCGTTGAGGAGGCTGATGGCGGTGAGCGAGTCGATGGAATCGAGCTGCTGGCGGGTGGTGGGCAACTCCTTGAGGTAGTAGGCCGGCGCATGCGGGTCGTCGGGGTTGCCGAAGCGGCCTGCGTTGGCCACCGGAGCGGCACCCAGGCTGTCGGACGCCGCGATGCTGTCCGAGGCGGCGGTACTGTCGGTCGCAGACTCCTCGTCGTCGGAGGCAAAGAGGTCGAAGGAGAACTTGTTGCTGAAGCACCAGTTGTCTTCGAGCACCCGGGTGCCCCAACGCTGACGGAAACTCTCCTTGCCCTTCTGGACGGTGTTGGCGTTGTAGAAATACCAGTCGCCCTTGAGGGTGTTCTGCTGGGCCTTGTCGTCGGCGGCGAGCTCGGCGAGGAGGGCTTTCTCCTTGGCGCGCTCCTCCTGCACACGGAGGGTGTCGATTTTGGCTTTGATGAGCGCCAGCCGTTCGGCCTCGGGCAGGGCTGCCACGGCGAGAAGACTGTCGCACCGCTCGTAGACGCGGGTGAAGGAGCAGAGCTCGGTGAGCATGTCGCTGCGGCGCTTGATGGAGGGGTAGCCGGGGTAGTCCCTGTCGATACACTGCATGGCGGTATCGTAGTAGACCTGGGCCTGGTCGTAGTTCTCGTAGATGTCGTAGTAGACTCCGGCGAGGCGGAGGGCCGACTTGGCCTTCTGCGCGCGGTTGGCGGTGGCGAGGGCCACGCTGCGCCGCAGGTTGTCGCAGGCCTTCTGGGCATCCTTGACGCCGAGGTACATCTCACCCTTGGCGTAGTAGATCTGGTCGCGGTACTCCTCGTTCTTCTTGTCGCGCAGCATGGCGTCGAGCTGCTGCTCGAGACGCTGGAGGTCGGAGTGGCGCCTGTTTTCGTCGAGCGAGGCCAAGTCGATGCACGAGGCCTCGCCAAGGCGGGCGTTGAACTCCATGACGTAGGCCGGGCCGTAGGAGAGCACCTTGCGGTAGTACTTGGCGGCGACAGGCCGACGGTCGAGGCGCTGGTAGATCTGCGCCAGGAGGAAGGTCAGGCGGGCCTTGGTGTCGTTGCTGCCGCTGCATTCGATGGCAAGATGGATGTACTCGACGGCCTTCTTGTACTTCTCCTGCGGCACGGTGGCTTCGACCATGGCGAGGTAGAGCTTGTCGCGCCGCGAACGGGAGAAGTTGCCGTTGTCGAGGTCACGGACCAGGAGGTCGAGCGTGGCTTCGGCTTCGGGGTAGCGCTTCTCGCAGGCCATGCAACGGGCGAGGAGGATGGCGCCCTCGTCGCCGGCGGGGGTGCCGCGGAACTGGTCGACGAGTATGTTGCACGTGTTGGTGGTGGCAACATAGTCGTGCTTGTAGAAGGTGGCGTAGGCCGTGAGGAGGTAGCACTCCTTGATATAGGGCACATGCTCCTTGCCACCGACGAAGATGCTGTGCTTCTTGATTCCCTTGATCCCCTTCTCGATGGCGCGGTCCATCTCGGGGTAGATGCTGCGTGCGGCCTCGTCGTTGCCGAGGTATTCGGGAGGCAGGAAGACCGTGTAGTCGTCGACGGCGGCGTGACGCAGCTTTTCGATGCCGGCCTTGAGGCTTTCGTTGCCGTTCCACCACACGTTGTAGTGGCAGGTGGTGTTGTGGTACTGGATATTGGTCCACTTGGCCTTCTCGGTGGAGCAGGCGCTGAACAAGAACAACGTCAGCACAGACAACAGCGACAAGCGGGAAAGTGCTGCAGGCACTTTCTCTATCCGGCGCATGTTGCGCCGGAACAACGGTCGTTGTTGTCTCTGTTGTCGTTTCATTGATTTAGACGTTGAAGCGGAAATGCATGATGTCGCCGTCCTGCACGACATAATCCTTACCCTCGACGGCGATCTTGCCGGCCTCGCGGCATTTGGCTTCGGAACCGAGGGCCACATAGTCGTCGTATTTGATGACCTCGGCCCGGATGAAACCGCGTTCGAAGTCGGAGTGGATGATGCCGGCGGTCTGGGGTGCCTTCATGCCCTTTTTGAATGTCCACGCGCGGCATTCCTTGGGGCCGGCGGTGAGGAAGGTCTGAAGGCCGAGGAGGCGGTAGGCGGCCTTGATCAAGCGGTTGACACCGGACTCGTGGAGACCGAGGTCCTCGAGGAACATCTGCTTCTCCTCGTAGGTCTCGAGTTCGGCGATGTCGGACTCGATGCCGGCACCGATGAGGAGCACCTCGGCATGCTCGTCGGCGACGGCGTCGCGGACAGCGTCGCTGTAGTGGTTGCCGTTGACGACCGAAGCCTCGTCGACGTTGCACACGTAGATGACCGGCTTGGTGGTGAGGAGCTGGAGGTCGCGCGCCACCTCGGCCTGGTTGTCGTCGAGCTCGACGGTGCGGGCGCTGCGCCCCTCGAGGAGTGCGGCCTTGTAGAGGTCCATCACCTCGACAAGCTTCTTGGCACGCGCATCGCCACCGGCCTTGCCTTTCTTGACCTCCTTGTCATAGCGGTTCTCGATTGTCTCGAGATCCTTGAACTGGAGTTCGGTGTCGATGGTGAGCTTGTCGCGCAGGGGGTCGACGGTACCGTCGACATGGGTGATGTTGTCGTCGTCGAAACAACGGAGCACATGAATGATAGCATCGCAGTTGCGAATATCGGCGAGGAACTTGTTGCCAAGTCCTTCGCCCTTCGAGGCGCCACGGACGAGGCCGGCGATGTCGACAATCTCCACCGTGGCGGGAACCACCGAGGCGGGACGTTCGATCTCGACCAGCTTGGCGAGGCGTTCATCGGGGACTGTGATCACCCCCACATTGGGTTCGATGGTGCAAAAAGGGAAGTTGGCTGCCTGGGCCTTGGCATTGGAGAGGCAGTTGAAGAGGGTGGATTTGCCCACGTTGGGCAATCCTACGATACCACATTGGAGACTCATAGTTCTGTTTCGATTAGGTATTGATTACGGGTTGAGGAATTGCGGCAGACGAGCTCGCCCAGGAATCCGGCGAGGAAGAGCATCATGCCGATCAGGACAAAGAGCATGGAGAGGAAGAACCAGACGTTGTTGGTGAGGTAGATGCTGCCGGAGAGGCGCATGATGACCACCACCACCAGCGCAACGAAACCGAGGAGGAACGACAGCGAGCCGATCGCACCGAAGAAGTGCATAGGCTGTTTGCCGAACTTGGACATGAACATGATGGACATAAGGTCGAGGTAGCCGTTGATGAAGCGGTTCATGCCGAACTTGGTGACACCGAATTCACGCTTGCGATGCTGGACCACCTTCTCCCCTATCTTGCCGAATCCGGCCCACTTGGCGATGACCGGGATGTAGCGGTGCATCTCGCCGTAGACCTCGATGCTTTTGACCACCTCGTGACGATAGGCTTTGAGGCCACAGTTGAAGTCGTGCAGGTGAATGCCGCTCATCCGGCGGGTGGTCCAGTTGAAGAACTTGGACGGTATGTTCTTGGCCAGCTTGGAGTCGTAGCGTTTCTTCTTCCATCCGCTGACGAGGTCGTAGCCATCTTCCTTGATCATGCGGTAGAGCTCGGGCACCTCGTCGGGGCTGTCCTGCAGGTCGGCGTCCATGGTGACGACCACGTCACCCTCCGAAGCAGCGAAGCCCACATTGAGGGCGGCACTCTTGCCGTAGTTGCGACGGAACTTGATGCCACGCCATGCGGGGTTCTGCCGGTGCAGTTGCTCGGCCACCTGCCACGTGCCGTCGGTGGAGCCGTCGTCGACAATGATGACCTCGTAGGTGAAGCTGTGCTCTTTCATCACACGATCCACCCATTCGGCCAGATGAGGCAGCGACTCGGCTTCGTTATATGAAGGGACTATGATTGATATATCTTTCATCTGACTATATATTTAATTGTTATTATTCTTTTTATGAACCACGGACTTCTCATTGCGAAAAAGCACGGCAGCCAGGAACGCGCCGAAGGCACCGAGCAGGATGGCCTGGACGCCCGACAGGATGGCCCACCAGGCGGCCCAGTAATGGAGCTGGGGGTCGGCGGCGGTAATCTCATTGCCCGTCATGGTGTTGGTGAACAGGACGGTCTGTGCGGGGGAGCTGAGGCCTATGGCCCACAGCAGCAGGCCGTAGACCACCCCGGCTATCAGAGCGGTGCCCATGCCGAAGAGCATCGCCTCCTTGAGGGTGATCTTCTTGTCGGGCAGCGAGTTGCGATAAAACGCCATCAGCAGGAAGATGGCCACCAGCAGCACGGCGTCGACGATGAGCGAGGCAGGGCTTTCCATGGGACGCCCCATGAGCAGGCGCACCAGGACCGACAAGGCCAGAAGGGCCCCGACCAGGAGTCCCGACCGGAGGTAGGCACGGCGGTAATTGCCGTGGATAGTGCTGTCGTATCGGTGGAATATAGCCATGTCTTTATCTTACGTTACGTTCCAATGCTTCGCGTATCATTTGTTTCATCTTCAGGGTCTCCTTTTCGACCACACCCTGCTTCTCGGGCTTGTAGAGGTCGGCGTAGCGCACCTGTCCGAGGGAGATCTTCGGACTCTTGAGCGATCCGGTCACATCGACGCCCACCTTGGCCAGCAGGGGATTCTTGAGCAGTTCGACGTGGTAGCCGCACTGGTTGTCGAGGGTGTGCTTGCCCGAGGCACAGAGCTGGTAGTTGCCCAGCGTGAGCAGGAACGGGAACACCTCGATCTCCTTGCGGAAGACGGTCATCTCCACATCAAGACTGTCTATCTTGATCTTGTTGTCCTTGTCCTTCCAGCTCTTGAACTGCATCAGCTTGGCGATCTGCGCGATGCTGTTGTTGTCCATCACCACCAGATCTTTGCCGCTGATGGCCGCCGAGCCGAGCAGGGTGCTCATCTTGGGCTGGTAGGTGGCGAAGAGGTAGCTCTCGCCCGCCAGATGGAAGTTGGCGTTGCCGTTGAAGGCCGCCAGCATGGGCACCAGCGTGTCGACCACCGGGATCATGTCGAGCAGTTCGTCGATCTGAATGTCGAGCAGGTGGAAGTCGATGGCCGCAAAGAGGTTGTTGGGCCGCGGCGACTTGTAGAGCGCCGTGAGCTGCATGGTGGCCGCCTTGCACACGAAACCGATCTGGTCGAGCACGGCCACGCCGTCCTTGACGGTGACGGCGCCAGCCAGATCACCCAGGTCGTTGCCGAACGCGAGGCTGCGCTTGATATGCGTGTTGAGGGTGAAGTCGACATCCTTGGGCACGATGAAGGGGTTGGCCTCCTTGGGCACGTTGTCCTCCTCGCGCATCTGCTCCAGCGTGTCCGGGTCGCTGCCCATACCGCTGAACATATCCATCAGCTGGTCGACATCGGTGTAGTGCGACGTGAGGTTCAACTCGCCCACCAGCATCCGCTCGTGACTGAGCCAGGGCTCGAGGTTCTCGACCGTGCCGTAGAGTTGCAGGTCGCTGTTGCCCAGCTTGATGTCGGCATCGGCAATATCGCACAACTCCGGCGTGTAGTGGAAGTCGAGGTTGTTGATATAGAGCTGCTCGCCGAGTATCGGACTGATGACCATGGTCTGGCGAAGGTCGATGTCGAGGTTGGGATTGTATTTGCGAAGGAAGTTGTCCTGCGTCGAGTCCATCCGTACCGCCCCCGAGAGCGACAAGGCACTGAGGTCGATACTGTTGCTATCCATCGACGCGACGGTCTTTTCGAGGCTCACCGCCACGGCGGCAGCCAGCTGCTCGCGGGTGATGTCGTTGACGGCCACCTGCACATCGGGTGCCTGGGCCTGGGCGGAGATGCCGTTCATGTGGAAGTCGAGCCGACTGCCCTTTACCCGTGCCTCGGCCATCTTGTCCTTGTGCTGCCTGGCGGGCAGCTGCAGGGCGATGTCGAGGTCGGGGGCCGCGGCGTGGATGCTGTCGTAGGTGACATCGAGGTTGCGCAACCTGACGGTGCCGTCGGCTTTCATTTTGCTATAGGCCTTGGCCTTCAGCTGACTCATCCTGAAGTCGGCATGCAGGTCGAGATCGGCATGGCCGTCGGTCACCAGCGGCAGGCTGTCGGGCAGCATGGGTTTGGCATCCTCCAGCGGTAGCGAGCCCTTCACCTTGGCGTCCACATGCATGTCGCCCAGCAGGTCGTCCACCACCCCGCTGACGCTGACGTCGGTGTTGCGGGTGTGGGCCTTCAGGCTCTTGACGGTGACGGTGCTGGCCGACTGCTTGGAGAGGTCGAGCTTTGCCGCAAGGTCGCCATTGATGCGGTTCACCTTGTAGGGCAGGGCCGTCGGATAGTAGAAGCGGCCGTCGGCGAGCTGCACCGAGCCCGTCACGATGGGCTGTGTGTCGCCCAACTTGGCACTGACAGCGTTGGCGTCGAGGCATACCTTGCCGTCCACATCCATTCCCTTGGGCAGCACCTGCATGGGCAGCAAAGCCAGCAGCGGGGCCACCTGCCAGTCGCCGTCGGTGGCGATATTCACGTCGTACATCAAAGAATCTATACGAGCATCACCATTCACTGTGAGGGCATATTCGTCGAGGGCGATGCGGCCCTCCCTGATGTTCACGCGCTGCGAGAGGTCGTCGCGGTAGTGGAAGGGGAGCTCGGCGGTCAGCAGGTCGTGCTTCGAGGCCTGCAGGCGCTCGTTGACCATGTCGTTGAACTGGCCATTCTTGACATTCAGCTTCAGCTTGCCGTCCAACTCCTTCATATTGCCTTCGGCCTTGAGGGCCAGGGCCATGTCGTCGAGCAGGGCGTTGATGCTTGTGGCGCCGGTGCTGTCCTTGGTGACGAGGGCTATGCGGTCGGTGCCGAGGTCGAGGGTGGCATCCACCCTACCCTCTTTCAGCGTGCCCACGATGCCCAGGTCGAGGTCCTCGACGGCGGCATCCATACCGTTCTGTGCGTTGGCAAATGTGGCACTGACATCCGAAATCTTGATCTTGCGCAGATCCATCTGCGGCAGGCTGTCGAGGCTGAAGGTGCTCTTGGTGGTGTCCTCCTCCTTGTCGCTCTTGGGGAAGATGTCGAAGTTGCTCTTGCCCTCGCCGTTGACATACAGGCGGGCCTGCACGTCGTCGAGCAGCACCTGGTGTACCAGCACTTCCTTCTCTTTGAGGAATTTCTTGACATCGACACCGACCGTCAGGTTGCCGATGCGGGCCACCGTGTCGCTCGGAGCGCCCTCCAAGGGGTTGACCACGTAGACGTCGTCCACCGTCAGGCCCGCGTCGGGGAAGGTCTTGAAGAGCGTCAGGTTGACGCGGCCGAAATGGGTGTCGCAGGTCACATAGTTGGCGGCCAGTTTGTTGACTATCATGGTCAACTGCGAAGGCGTGAAGACGAGCCACAGCGCCACCGCCACCACAATCACCACCAGGCCCAGGAGCGAGCCCAGCGAGATGAGTGCTATCTTCCATCCTTTCTTCATGATCGCTATTCTGTTTTGGTGAAGTTGTACTCCATGCTGTAGTCGTCCTGCCAACGCATGGTGGTGGAGGTGATTTCTTTGACGGTATACACTTTGGGGACAGCCTGGTTGCCCTGCTCACCACGAAAGACGTGCGTCAGCCGGTCGCCATTGACCGTCCACTCGAAGGTGAGGTTCGACTCCTCTTCGCTGACCTCTTCACTCTCGTCCCAGGTGACTCCGGTCGAGTCGCTCCTGTAGCGCCAATACTCTTGCGAGCCGTCCTTCAGCCACTTGCCCAGCAACTGCTCCGGCTCCACCATGATGTGGACATCCTTATCGTGGCATCCCGTCGCCAGCAGTGCCAGCAACGCCATAGCCACCATCATTAACCTATTCTTTTTCATTGTTGGTCAATCACATATACTTCCGGCAGGGTACGCCCCTGCTCGTCGTAGTCCATTCCATAACCGACGATGAACTCATCGCCGATCTCGCGGCCCACGTAGTCGACCCGATAGTCGCCACGGAAGGCGTGCGGTTTGAAGAAAAGGGCACAGACCCTCACACTGCGCGGCCCCATGGCATGCACCTCGCGGAGCATGGTCGCCATGGAGAGGCCGCTGTCGATCACATCCTCCACCAGCAGCACATCGCGTCCGCGTACGCCGTCCGGGAAGGGCAGTTCGCACCGCACCTCGCCGGTCGAGTTCATCCCGCTGTAGGAGGCATAGCGCACGAAACGCACCTCGCACGGCACCGTAAGGCGGCGCAGCAGGTCGGAGGCGAACATGTAGGCCCCGGTCAGCACCGGACAGGCCACCAGGTCGCCCCCCTCGTAGTCGCGGCTCACCTCGGCGGCCAGCCGGCGGACGATGCCGTCCAACTCACGCTCCGTGATAAACGGTTTGAAGTCTATCGCCTTTATCTTCATTCAATTATCAACGATCATCGTTCATTGTTCCATCCATCACCACCCGCAGGCCGAAATACTCGCTGGTGGCCGTGGGCACATACCAACTGCGGTCGTACACCGCACAGGCGGCCGAGACACTGTTGTAGTGTCCGCCACGGAGCACACGGCTGCTGCCCACCCGGGGGCCGCGTGGATTGGTCTGCTCGCCGTCGGCGTAGGGTTCCATCCAGTCGGCACACCATTCGGCCACATTGCCGCTCATGTCGTAGATGCCCAACTCGTTGGGCAGCAAACGAGCCACCGGATGGGTGTAGCGCTCGCTGTTGACGGTGAACCACGCATGGCGTTCCAGCTGGCTGCGGCTGCAGCCGGCGAAGGGTTCGCCGGGACGGGCCTTCACGCCGCCCCGCGCCGCGAACTCCCATTCCGCCTCGGTGGGCAGCCGGAACCGCTGGCCCGTCATCTGGGCCAGCAGGGTGACAAACTGCTGAGCCTCGGCCCACGACACCTGCTCGACCGGCAACGAGTCGTTACCGTTGAACTTGGAGGGGTTCTCCCCCATCACAGCCCGCCAGACACCCTGGGTGATCTCGGTGCGCCCCATGAAGAAGCCCGACACCGTCACCTGATGTTCCGGCCGGGTGGCGTCGTAGCTGTGGCTCACCCCACGGGCGATATTGCTGCCCATGGTGAATGTGCCGCCCTCGACCCACACCAGTTCCAGCCGCTGCCCCTCGGGCAGGTCGATCACCAGCGTGCTGTCCTGCGCCTGAAGCCCTATAGGCCCTATAAGTCCTATAAGCCCTATAAGTCCTATGAGCAGTTGTTTCATTCGCCGTGATCTTTGCTCCACTTTTCGGGATTCACACGCCAGGCCGCCAGGCTGTCCAGCGCCTCGTGGCGGATGAAATCCTGTTCCTTGGCCACCCGGATCAGGGTGTCGTAGTCGGTAAGCGTCATCAGTTCGACGTTCTCGGCCGCGAAGTTGTCGGCAGCCACCTGCAGTCCGTAGGTGAAGATGGCAGCCATCCCCTTCACGACACATCCCTTCTCGCGCAGCGCACGGACGGCGATAAGCGAACTCTTGCCCGTCGACACCAGATCCTCGATGACGACCACCGACTGTCCCTCGTGGATCTCGCCCTCGATCTGGTTGGTCAGACCATGGCTTTTCTGCTCGGAACGGACGTAGACGAACGGCTTGCCCAGCTCCTGGGCCACCAGGGCACCCTGGGCGATACCGCCCGTGGCCACGCCGGCGATCACGTCGACGTCACCCCAAGTGTCGCGAATCACGTCCACGAAACGCTGACGGATAAAAGTGCGTATCTCGGGATACGACAAAGTGACACGATTGTCACAATAAATGGGCGATTTGCGCCCCGAAGCCCAAGTGAAAGGGTGCTCGTTGTTCAGCTTTACCGCTTTCACTGTCAATAAGAAATTGGCCATCTGCGAGGCCATGTCGTTGTAGTTAATCATGCGGCAAAAATACACTTTTTTTTTTAAATAGGTAAAAAAACATTTTTTCGCGCTTCAAACCGACGGAATTTACCCCGTCGTCCACCCATAAGCCACATCGTTGGCACCTGCAGAAAAAGCACCATCCGCACAGCACATATATCGCATGCGACACACCAGAAGAAAGAAATCATCACCGATGCAAAATGGTCGCAGGAATGCAGAGTTGATGCATGGATGATGCATGGATGATGCATGGATGATGCATGGTAAATAGACAGTTACGGACAGAACAAAAACCGTCTTGATGCATATAACACTGATAATCGAGCAGTTGTAAACAAACAAAAATGCCAAAGTCACCTGCAAACTGGGACTTGACAGCCACCACCAACGGCCACATTTCGCTTCTCGCTTTCGTCGGCCTTGCACACTTATATCGCATACGACTATTCAATTTCAGTCCCGCTCACACGGCAGGGATGGAGACAAATCATGGAGACACATAATAATTCCGATTATGTCATATGTCATTTTTGATTCGTTTGGACTAAAAAAAACACAGTTTTTTTTGTATGTGCTGAAAAAATGCTATATTTGTACCTTGTTTTAAACAGTGAATATATAATTAAATAATCACTATATGAAGAAATTAACACTAACGTTACTGGCGCTGGCGATGCCCATTTTGGCGTCGGCCAGCGAAGCGGACCTACAAATGCCGAGCGGATTTGCGTCGAGCGATTCGGCCTCGATCCTCTACTGGGGATTCGCGGTGGTGCTGTTGGGTCTGCTGTTCGGATTCTGGCAATTCAACAAAGTGCGCAAACTCAAGGCGCACAAGTCGATGCTTGAAATTGGCAATGTAATTTTCAAGACCTGTTCGACCTACCTGAAACAGCAGGGCAAGTTCCTGCTGCTGCTCTTCGTCTTCATCGGTGCCGCCATGGCCCTCTACTTCGGTGTGCTGAGCCACATGCCCCTCAAAGGCGTGCTGATGGTGCTCGGCTGGACCGTGGTGGGCATCCTGGGCAGCTACGGTGTGGCGTGGTTCGGCGTTCGCATGAACACCTACGCCAACGCCCGCATGGCCTTTGCTTCGCTGCGTCGCAAACCGTTAGACCTGTTGAACATCCCCCTGCGTGCCGGTATGAGCATCGGCATCGTGCTGATCTGCATCGAGCTGGTGCTGATGCTGGTCATCCTGCTCTTCGTCGACCCGCAGTATGCAGGCAGCTGCTTCATCGGCTTCGCTATCGGCGAAAGCCTGGGTGCCAGCGCCCTGCGTATCGCCGGCGGTATCTTCACCAAGATTGCCGACATCGGAAGCGACCTGATGAAGG
>CAMNIH010000047.1 GCA_946540365.1 uncultured Bacteroidales bacterium | reverse complement strand
TGCGCAACGCCATCCCGCGCGACGCCGAAGCCGTCATCGCCATGCCCAAGGAGCATGTGGACTGCATCCTGAAGGAGTTCGACAAGGTGGCCGGCTGGGTGAAGAAAGAGCTCGGAGCGGTGGAGTCCGACTTCTTCGTCAAGTACGAGAAAGTGCGCATGAACCCGACGGTAATCAGCGAAGCCGACACGCAGAAGATCATCAACCTGATGATGGTGGCCCCGAACGGCGTGATCAAGATGAGCAAGGATATGGAAGGCCTGGTGGAGACCTCGCTCAACCTGGCCATCACCAAGACGACGAGCGCCAAGAAGTTCGTCGTGTATGCACTGCTGCGTTCGAGCGTCGACAGCGCCAAGGAGGCCCTGGCCGAGCGTCTCGTCTGCCTGGCCGAGATGGCTGGCGGCAAGTGCCAGCTGAGCGGTGCCTATCCCGGATGGAAGCCCAACATGGAAAGCCAGCTGCTGAAGACGATGAAGCAGACCTACAAGAAGCTGTACAAGAAAGAGCCCGCCATCATGGCCATCCACGCCGGCCTCGAATGCGGTCTGCTCGGCGGCAAGTACCCCGAGATGGAGATGATCTCGTTCGGCCCCACGCTGCAGAGCCCCCACAGCCCCGACGAGCGCTGCTACATCCCCAGCGCCAAGAAGTTCTACGACTACCTGCTGGCAGCCCTGGAGAACATGCCCGAAAAGAAATAACAACGGATTTATGCAGAAAGAGCAGAGGGTGCCCGCAAGGACACCCTCTGTTGTTTTGTTCACAGGAACTGCGTCAAAGTTTCACTATCCGGTAGGGGACGCCGTCGACCACAAGGATGTAGCTGCCGGCGGAGAGATGGCTCAGATCGAGCCGTGCGCTGGCGTCAGTCACCGTTCGGCGCAAGCACACACGCCCCTGACCGTCATAGAGGACCACCGCCGTCTCCGGCAGGAGACCTCCGACCGTCAGCACGTCGGTCACCGGGTTGGGATAAAGGACGACGGAGCGGGTGGCGGCATCGTCGATTCCCTGCGCCGGCAGGACGACGATGTGGAGGATGCACACGCTGTCACAACCTTCGGCCGTCTGGGTGGCATAGAGGGTGTAGTCGCAGCTGGCGTTGATGGCGGAATCCTGCAAATAGTATACACCGACGGCGGTGTCGTACTGTTCGATGAGGACAGAATGACCGACCTGCAGCTGCACGTAGGCGATGCTGTCGCAGCCCTGATAGGACGTTGTGACGATGCTGTCGTTGTAGTCCTCGGTGTAGACCTGACCGTTCCAGACAAGGGTGTCGCAATCGTGGAGCACGATATATCCGACGACGGGGGTCTCGACAAAGAGGGCCGTTAGGGAGGTGTCGGAGGCGAGGGTGATGGTGCGGGGATTGTCGGTGTTTCCATCGCTCCAGGCGCTGAAAGCGTAGCAGGGATCGGGACGCGGGGTGAGGGTGACGGAAGCACCCTCTTCATAGATGCCGGTTCCCTCGACGGTGCCATGGTCGCCCGTGGCCGTCACCTCGTAGGTGTGGACGGGCCGGAAGACGGCACGGATCATGAACGAGTACTTGCCGCCGCTGAGGGGCTGCCAACTGGTACCCGAATAGGAGTACTGGCAGCTGCTGCTGTGGCCGCCGTAGGTGGAGACGGCGGCGGGATAGCCGGAATTTTCGCTGTAGAAAGTGACCCAGAGGGGCATGGTGACGTCGACGGTGAGAAGCGAGTCGAGCGTCACCTCGATCCATTCATCCACACCGCTAAAGACGAGGTTCTTGGTGTACATCAGGCTGTTGGGGTTGGAGTAGCCACCCTTGTACACGCGCAACTGGTAGTTGCCAGCCTGGCCGTCGTAGATCTGCACCTTCTCCAGATGGGAGAAACGCTCAATGTCGGCCGGCATGAGCTTGATGCCCCAGTAGGAGACATCGCCGAAACGGTAGGAGGTGGAATAGGCCGAATTGCAATAGTGGACGGTATCGGTGGCGTTGATCGGCTCGACAATGGCAGTCAGGTTGACCGCGCTGTCGACCACCATCTGGCGGGGATTGTAGTGTACGCCGTCGCTCCAGCGGGTGAAGCGGTAGCCCTGGTTGGTGCTCACCTTGACGGAGACGGTGTCGCCGTAGCTGTGGCTGCCCGCACCGTTGACCGAACCATGGGGGGTCGAGAGGGTCACGTTGACCGGGCAACTGGCGGGATGATTGGTGCTGGCCGGCCGGATGCCCATGATGGCGGTGTTACCGAGGTTGTAGGTCGAGCTGGCGCTGCCGCCCGTGCCGCCTGACGAGGGATTCAGCTGCCCCATGAGGTAGTAGCCGTCGCAGTAGCCACCCCACCCCCAATTGAAGTGGTAGTGGCCGGCGGCATTGCTGCCGTCGAGCACGAAGGCGTGGCCCCCGTCGACGTCGCGGCCCGAATAGAGGATGGGGCGCGAGGCCACCAGTTCCTCGTCGATCAGGGCGCACCAGAGCGAGTCGCTCATCGAGGCACGCAGCATGTGGTGGGCCGTCTGGGAGTAGCCGAAATAGGTCTTCAGCGCATTCTCGGCACACACACTCGCAGGCTGGCCGTAGCTGCCCGTGGTGGCGCTCGACGAACTGCCGTAACTCATCTCAACCGCCACACCGATATGGTACATCAGCGTGGCCACCGCATTGATCTGGCTGTAGGAGCTGCCACCCGTCAAGGCATTGGGCATCGAACTCCACTGGTAGGTGGTCGCTCCAAAGTTGGCACTCAACGTACCGTGCGAGCCGTCAGTGTAACTGTGCGAGCCGGTACCCTGAGCCGGATGGTTCCAGTACTTCATCACCTGGGCCGTGGCCGTGGCCACACAACCGGTGACACAGCCCGACGGGCAGAGGTTGTTGTAGCGGGGAGACTGGTTCCAGGTGGTGGTCAGCAACGGACTGACGACGACGGAGAAAAGCGGTTCAGGGGCCTGTGCGGCGGCCGTCAGGCGCTGCCACTCGCCACGGGTGGAGTCCGAGGCGGTGACCTTGCGCTGGACACGGTCCATGATCTCGTCGCCATAGGCCTGCAGCCAGTCGTGTATGGCGGTGGGCAGGCTGTCCGCCGTGCCGCACCAGCGCTCGCCGTATGCCAGCACCGGGCGCACACAGTCGTCGGAAGCAATGACGGCGAAGCCGTTGTCGCCAACAAAAAGATACATTCCCCGGATGTCGGCCGGAAGCGTCCGCATGCTTGTCCCGTTGCCGGTCCATCGCACAGCCACACGCTCGGCCACCTTGACGGGCACCGGAGCTGCCATCGCCACTGCCGACAGCACCGTCAGCAGTATCGCCACAAGGCTCTTTCTCATAATCCTATAACCAGTTTAATATTCTCGATATTCGACTCACGCTTGAGCTTGACATCAGCATCGGCAGCGCCCGAGCCACGCTGGGTGGCCATAAACGCCTCCTGCATCTCGAGGATATAATCGCACTGACGGTCATAGCGACGCAGGTCCTCGGTATTGGTGATCTCCTCGACGCCCTGATAGGCCTTGTACATACGGCTGTAGGCCTTGCGGATGTTGCTGTACGGGAAGTCCTTGTCCTTGATGCTGCGGTCGTTGCTGTTGATCCGCTCAAGCTTGTGGAGCGTCTGCAGCCCCAACTGTTGCATCTCGATGTAGCCCTGCAGGATGTCGATGAAGCTGCGGCCACGCTCGACGGTGTTGAACGACGGGCGCAGGTCGACCTGCTTGCGCAACAGCTTGTAGCCGTTGGCGAGGGTGTTGTCCACCTTCTTGCCTGCCAGCAGACTATCGTCGTTGACGTTGATCATCTGTCGCATGGCAATCACGTCGAGATAGCACTGCTGCACAGCCACCACCTCCGCCAGCTGCTGATCATAGATCTGCGCCCCCTCGGGGTCACGGAAGCCGGGCAGCACCTTCAGCGACGGCAGCGCGTCGCGGTAGGCCGAGACGACATCCGAGAACTCCTTGTGGCTGATGATGGTATCGGTGCGGTGGGTGATGTCCTCCATCACGGGGTAGTAGTCCAGGTACAGCTGCTGGGCGGCGATGAAGTCGTCGAGCCGCTTGATAAAGAGGATACTCTCGGCATCGGTGGTGAAGGTGGGCAGCTGGTCGACCGTCTTCAGGACGTCCTTGTAGGCGTTGGCCGCGTCACGATACTTCTTGCCGTAGAGGGCCACGATGCTCTCAGTCCCCTCGATGATGCTGGCACGCAACTCGAGGGTGTGGATATAGCGCTGCTGCACGTTGATCACCGTGCGCATACGGGCTATGTACTCCTCATACTCCTTGATGTCGGCAAAGGTGATGGGCACGCGGGTGTGCTTGAACACCTTGCTGTAGCTGCGATAGACGTCGCCATTCTCCTTCTCGCAACGCACCTTCAGCACATTCTTGAAGTTCTCTATCTGGTAGGGCAACGAGTTCTCGCCCAGCACATTCTCCAGCAGGTCGTTCTGGAAGGCGTTCAGCTGGTCGAGGCGGGCGATGCTCTCGTCGGTGGCATTCCCTTCGGAGAGGTCGTACTTGTTGTACACCATCAGATAGGAATAATAGAGGTCCTTCAACTGCTTGACGCGGTTCTTGTCGGTGACCCCCACCGCGTCGCAGGCGCTGATGATGGCCCGGTTATGCACGTCGATGCTGGCACGCAGATCCGACGCCATCTTGTTGCGCTCCTCCTGCTGGCGGCGCGCCTCCTCAATGGCACGCTGGCGTGCCGCTTCTTTCTCCGCCTCGATACGCTGCTGCTCCAGGCGGCTATACTTGATACTCAGCTTGCCCATCAAATCGGCCAGATTCTTCAGACGGTACTCGTAGATCGGCACGTCGGCCAGGACCGTGTTGGAATCGAGCCACATCAAACTGTCGCGAAACTCATAGTCGTGCTGAATCGACGAGAGGGCCTTCTGCGCACGCGTGCGGATCGACACGCACAGGTTGGTCAACTCCACATAATTCTGCGGCTGGTTGTCCAGATAGTCCATCATCGCTGCCGTGTCGTTCACCCAGGCCGTGTCGATACCATAGTTGCTCAACAGCTCACCCACGCTGAGCACCGTCGGCACTGTCGGCACCGTAGGCACCTCCGGGGTCTGCGCATGGATGGACTGCGGGAATGAGAAGAATAGCAGCACGACGAGCGTCGTGACCACAGAAAACACTGATTTGCGACCGTTCTTCATTTGATAGTTTTTAATGCTGATTTTCAAGTTCTGACATAGTTTTTTTTATCGTTTGCCCCTTACTTGTCGCCGTACGAGCTGGCATCGAAGCAATGGGTGCAGATGCTCTCCTTCGGCAGGCCGATCGCCTGACACACATCGTCCACGGTGTTGAACATCAGGCTGTCCACCCCCACATGCTGGCGGATTACCTCCACCATGCGGTTGTATTCCGGGGTTCCCTCGTTGTGGTAGGCCTCGAGCTTGGTGGCGGGGATGTCCTCGCCGATGCGGCCGCCCTCCAGCTCCTCGATCACACGACGGGTGATGAGCTCACGGTCGGTCTTCGACTCGCTGAAATTGAGGAAGGTGCAGCCATGCACCAGGGGCGGGCAGCTGATGCGCACATGCACGCTCTTGGCCCCGAAGTCGTAGAGCATCTTCACGTTGTCGCGCAACTGGGTGCCGCGCACGATCGAGTCGTCGCAGAAGACCACGTTCTTCCCCTCGAGCACCGCACGGCTGGGGATGAGCTTCATCTTGGCCACCAGCTGGCGGTCGGCCTGGTTGACCGGCATGAACGAGCGGCTCCAGGTGGGTGTGTATTTCAACAATCCGCGCTTGTACGGTATGCGGCGCCCGTTGCTGTAGCCGAGGGCCATGCCGATGCCGCTGTCGGGGATGGGGCTCACAAAGTCGGCCTCCACATCGTCGCGCTCGCCCATCAGGCGGCCCAGGTTGTAGCGCACCTCCTCGGTGTTGATCCCCTCGTACTCGGTGCAGGGGTAGCCGTAGTAAATCCACAGGAAGGAGCATATCTGGTTGCGGCTTTCGGCCGGACGCAGCACCTTGATGCCGCCGTCCACGGTCACCTTCACCACCTCGCCCGGACCCACAAAACGGCAGGTCTCGTAGCCCAGGTTGACGTAGCTGTGGCTCTCGCTCGCCACGGCATAGTCGTTGCCGCGGCGGCCGATCGCGATCGGGGTGCGGCCGTAGCGGTCGCGGGCGGCGATGATGCCGTCGGGCGTCAGGATCAGCATCGTGCAGCTGCCCTTCACGCGGTTGTACACATTCTCGATCCCCTCCACGAAGTCATGCCCCTGCGAGATCAGCAGGGCCACCAGCTCGGTGGGGTTGGTGCGGCCCATCGAGAGGTCGGTGAACTGCTGGTGCTTGGCCAGGCAATCCTGCTCCAGCTCGGCCATATTGTTGATCTTCGACACCGTGGCGATCGCAAAGCGGCCCAGGTGCGAATTGACCATCACCGGCTGCGCCTCGGTGTCGCTGATGACGCCGATACCCACCTGCCCGGTCATCTCGCCCAGGTCTTTGCCGAACTTGGGCCGGAAGTGCGAGTTCTGGATGTTGTGGATGTTCTGATGCGGCTGCTGACCGTCGAACGTTGCCATACCGGCACGCTTCGTGCCCAGATGCGAATGATAATCCGTCCCGTAGAACAGATCGGTGATACAAGGATGTTCGGATACTACTCCAAAGAAGCCACTCATTGTTTAATAATTTTAAAATTACAATCTATTATATTGATATGATTACAATTACGTTCACCCGTTACAACAATAATAAAGTGCAAAGATACAAAATATCTTCCACACCCGCACAATAAATTTACTAACATTCGGCTCCCCGAACGTTCATTTAACTTTTTTTAGGGATACTACCCTCTTCCACCCTCTGCGGGCACCGCCCTAACGGAGGAACCGCGCCACCTGCCGCTCGTCGATGTTGCGGTAGTGGTAGGTGGTGACCACCCGACCCGAGTCGAGCAGCACCACGAAGGGGCGCTGGCCGTAGGTGATCTGCAGGAAAAGACTACCCGGCAGGTCGGTCGGTTCGATATACTGCAACCGGTTGGAATCCAGGTGGTGACGGTTGACGATGGAACCCAGTTTCTCGCGTGCCATCCGGCAATAGGGACAGCCCGGCGTGACGAAGGCCACCAGGCGGTGCCCCTCGTCCAGCTCGTAGTCGGCCATCAGGCCACCGTCGGCCACGCTCTCTTCGAGCAGGGCCCTGTCGAAGCGGGCCTCCTCGGGGCCGAACATCCAGTTGTCGGGCACCGAGATGCAGAACACCGCCACCAGCACCCCCAGCGCCGCCGCCGAGGCCGCGACGGGGGCCAGGCGCGGCGCCGGCGACGCACCGCCGAGGCGGCCGTAGAGCAGCACCAGCACGACGAGCACGGCATTCTTCAGCAGCGACACCGCCGGCGGCATATTCGCCAGCCGCCCCATGCAATGGCACGAGTCGCTGCGGCCGACCAGCAGCGCGTAGCACAGAAAGAGCGAGAAGAGGATCAGCATGGCGAGAGCCGCCAGGTTGACCCACCGGCGCCACCACCCCACCGCGATCAGCAGGCCCAGCACAAACTCGGCCGCTATGGTGAGGCGTGCCGCCAGATAGCTGACGTTCAACGAAAGGAATCCGAAGGAATAGATATACAATTCAAAGTCGTCGATAGCCACCAGCTTGGCTACCGCCGACACCAGGAAGAGGGCTGCCAGCAGCCCCCTCAACAGCCACGCCGCCCACCTACTGGCGCTGCTCATGGCAGTGGACCTGATGCACCTCGACACGGCGCAGCGACTGGGTGCCGTCGTCGGCGACGTACTTCTCCTCGATCGACATCTCGGTGATGTCGTCGCACTTGATGCCGTCGTCGACCACCAGAATGGGGTTGTAGTTGTAGCCGCCGCCATCGACGACGCACTCGCAGTTGCGTTGCTTGCCGCAACCGACGGCCGTCAGGGCCAACAGGGCCAGTACCGGAAACAGACGTTTTGTATTCATCGTTGGTTTCTCCTTTTTCATGTTCTATCACTACTCGTTGTAAATACTGTCGATGGCAAACTCGTAGTCGGTGCAAACGAGCGAATCGACCTGCAGCGAATCGAGCGAGGTGTGCAGATTGAACGTCTTGATCTGCTCGCATTCGCCACCATCGATCTTGATCACACGGACCGTCGAGGTGCCGATGACCGAGCAGCGGCAGGTCTTCTGTTTGGAGCATCCGACGGCCAGCAGGGCGAGGGCCGCGAGTGAGAGGATGACTTTCTTCTTCATATCTTGTACGCTTTTTACAGTGATTTCAACAATTCTTCGAGGCTCACCTCGTCGTGGATGAGCACATCGCGCGGCTTCGACCCGTTGCTCGGGCCCACGATGCCGGCCGCCTCCAGCTGGTCGATGATGCGGCCCGCGCGGTTGTAGCCCAGCTGCAGTTTGCGCTGCAGCAGCGACGTGGAGCCGAACTGCGACGCCACCACCAGCCGGGCGGCATCGTTGAAGTACTCGTCCTTCGACTTGGCGTCGAATTCCTTGTTGGGCTCCTCGTTCTCGTCCAGGTACTCGGGCAGCTCGAAGCCCTCGGGATACCCCCGCTGGTCGCCGATGAAGCGCACCAGGCGCTCGATCTCGGGAGTGTCGATCAGGGCGCACTGCAGGCGGATCATATCCTTGCCGGCCAGCGAGATGAGCATGTCGCCGCGGCCGATCAGCTGCTGGGCGCCGCCGGTGTCGAGGATGGTCTTGCTGTCGATACCCGAGGTGACGCGGAAGGCCACGCGCGCCGGGAAGTTGGCCTTGATGGTGCCCGTGATGATGTTGGTCGTCGGGCGCTGGGTGGCGATGATGAGGTGTATTCCCACGGCACGCGCCAGCTGCGCCAGTCGCGCGATGGGCAGCTCCACCTCCTTGCCGGCGGTCATGATCAGGTCGCCGAACTCGTCGATCACCACCACGATATAGGGCAGGTAGCGGTGGCCGTTGGCGGGGTTGAGCATCCGCTTGCAGAATTTCTCGTTGTATTCGGTGATCTTCCTCACCTTGGCCGACTTGAGCAGGTCGTAACGCGAGTCCATCTCGATGCAGAGGCTGTTGAGCGTCCGCACCACCTTCTTCACATCGGTGATGACGGCCTCCTCCTCGTCGGGCATCTTGGCCAGGTAATGGCGCTCGAGGGCGCTGTAGAGGCTGAACTCCACCTTCTTGGGGTCCACCAGCACCAGCTTCAGCTCGGACGGGTGCTTCTTGTAGAGCAGCGACGCCAGCACGGCGTTGAGGCCGACCGACTTACCCGTGCCGGTGGCACCGGCCATCAGCAGGTGGGGCATCTTGGCCAGGTCGGTCACCAGCACCTCGTTGCTGATGGTCTTGCCGAAGGCGATCGGCAGCTCCATCTTGGCGTTGCGGAAGGCGTCGCTCTCGAGCATGTTCTTCATGGCCACGATCTGCGGCTTGGCATTGGGCACCTCGATGCCCACATTGCTCTCGCCCGGGATGGGGGCGATGATGCGGATGCCGAGGGCCGCCAGCGACAGGGCGATGTCGTCCTCCAGGTTCTTGATCTTGCTGATGCGCACCCCGGGGGCCGGCTTGATCTTGTAGAGGGTCACCGTGGGACCCGGCGTGGCGGTGATCTCGGTGATCTCGATGCCGTAGTCCTTCAGGGTCTGCACGATACGGTCCTTGTTGGCAATCAGCTCCTCCTTGGTGACACGCACATTGGCCGTCTCCCAGTCCTCGAGGATGCTGGTGTCGGGCATGATATAGTCGCTCAGGTCGAGGTGCGGGTCGTAGGGTTCGTCGACGCCGTAGTGGCGGCGGTAGTCGTCGGGGTCCAGCTCGTCGGTCGAGTCGGAGAGGTCGGACTCGTCGGACGTATCGGACTCGTCGGACAAGTCGGACTGGTCAGACTGGTCGGACCCGTCGGACGGGTCGTTGATGGTGAAGTTGATGCCCCCGTCGTCGACGGCCGCCGGAGCCTCCTCCGTCGCCGCTTTCCCCTGGGCGCGGGCGTTGATCCGCGCAAACTCGTCGTCGATATCGAATGCCGGCTCGTTGTCGACCGGTAGGTCCTCTTTCGCGTCGGAGGTCTGATGGAAGAGCTTGAGGGCCTCCTGGTCGAAGTCGGCCTTGTCGGCGCTGTCGGACGATCCGGACGGCACGTCCGCCACGGGCTCCGTCTTCGGGGCGGCCGCCACGGCAGGCTTGGCCGGGGCCGGGGCTTCGTCGGTGTGGTCGGTACCCACCGTCGCCAGCTCCTCCTCGATGTCGTGCATCGTCTTCTTCAGGTCGAGCTTGGGCATCTTCAGCTCGGGCAGCTCCATCTTGTGTACCAGCACCAGGAAGAGCACCGCCGCGAAGACCAGCAGCACCAGCGTCCACCAGCTGAGCCACTGGTGCAGCGGCTCGGCCAGCATCACGCCGATGCCGGCATAGGCCTCGAAGCCGCCGGTGCGCACCCAGGCGCCTCCGATATAGCCGAGCGTGAGCGAGATCCAGAGCATCCAGAACAGCGTGCTTCCGAAGGTCTTCCACCACGGCAGCACCACCACGTCCCACAGGCGCATGCCGTAGACGAAAAAGAGCAGCGCGAAGCCCAGCGAGCCGATGCCGAAGAGGTTGGTGGTGAAAAACTCCGCCACCCCGTGGCCCGCCACGCCCAGCCATCCGCCGCTGCCGGCGGTGCTGTAGTAGCCCACCATGGCGATCACCAGGAAGATGGAAAACAGCACATACACCGCGCCGCGGATATGCGCAAACTGCTTGCTGCGCAAGAAAGCGGCCAGTCCGCCCCCTTCCTTGCGGGGGGCGGACTTGCCTTTCCTGCCCTTGGATGTATTCTTCTTCTTGCCCACTAATATCTAATCACTGATCACTACTCCTCGCTCAAAAGTTCCATGGCGTCCTGCAGCTCGGTGCCGAGGGTCTCGAGCTCCTCGTCGCTGAGGGTCTCGTAGCCGTCGGGCAGCAGGAAGTCGGCCTCTTTCACCTTGCCGCTCACGATCTCGGTGGCGGTGTAGGTGATGGCCTTGCCCTCGCCCTGGTCGATGGTACACTCGAGGGGCATGCCCTTGATGCCGCCGAAGAGGATGTTGGTCTTGGGACCAATCTCGTCGGTGTACCACATCACCATCGGGTGGTCGGTGCCCTCCTCGTCGTAGGCGTGGCGCACCATCTTCTTGGCCGTGCGGCCGGCGATCTGCTTGGTCTCGCCGTTGACGTACTCATAGTAGAAGTGGCCCGGCTCCTTGTCCTCGATGTCGACGCTGTCGAAGTCGCTCTCCTTGTAGGTGTGCTTCATCATCAACTTGCCCTTGCCCTGATAGGTGAACTCGAAGTCCTGCGAGCGGAGGTAGCTCAGGAAGGGGCCGTAGTCCATGCACGAGGTCTGCGTCAGGTTCTGGATCAGGACGCACTCCGTCAGACCGCCGCAGAAGATGGCACTCTTGGTGTACATGTCGTTGCCCGACACCTTGATTTCGGCCAGACGGGCCTCGGCGGGAATGTCGATAGCCACCTCGCCGGTCGAGGCAACCTCGTATTTCACAATGCCTTTAAACGTGTTCTGAGCCATCAGGCCACCCACCGTAAGCAACAGGGCGGCAGCCAGGGTGAAGATCTTTTTCATCATTATCGTTCGTTTTTTTGTTTCAATTTTTTAGTATAACAAAGAAGCATTTTATTTATTGTGTCGGACAAAAAAAAATTTATTTTGTAGACTCAACAATCAAGTGCAACACCGTTGTGCAAAGATAGGAAGAATTTTTG
>CAMNIH010000046.1 GCA_946540365.1 uncultured Bacteroidales bacterium | reverse complement strand
CAGCAGGTCGCCCCGGCCGTAGCCATTGACCACCGGCAGGCCCTTGCCGCGCAGGCGCACCACACGGCCCGACGGGGTACCCGGGTCGATCTTGATTTTCACCTTGCCCGTCAGGGTGGGTATCTCGACCGAAGCGCCCAGCGCCGCCTCACTGAAGGTGATGAATGCATTATAGTAGAGGTTGGCATCCTGGCGTTCAAAGATGTCGTGCTCCACCTCCTCGATCAGGACGATCAGGTCGCCGGCAATACCGTTGTGGGGAGCCGCATTGCCCTGGCCCTGCATGGCCAGCTGCATGCCGTCCTGCACACCGGCAGGGATATTGATAGTGATGATCTCGTCGCTCTTGACGATGCCGTCGCCGTGACAGTCGTGGCACTTGTCCTTGATGACACGCCCCTCGCCGCCGCATTGCGGACAGGCGCTCTGGGTCTGCATCATGCCCAGGATGGTGCGCTTGGTCTCGGTGACCACGCCGCTGCCGTGGCAGTGGGGGCAGGTCTCGCTCTTGCCGTCCTTGGCGCCGCTGCCGCCGCAGGTCTTGCAGGGGACATACTTGCTGACCTTGATTTTCTTCTCGCATCCGCGGTCGATCTCCTCGAGCGTGAGCTTGACCTTGATACGCAGGTTGGTGCCGCGCAGCACCCTGCGGGCAGCGCCGCCGCCGTTGCCGCCGAAGCCGGTGAATCCGGTGCGGAAACCGCCGCCGCCGAACAGGTCGCCGAAGATGCTTCCGAACTGCGAGAAGATGTCGTTCATATCCATGCCGCCCTGGCCGTACGCGCCGTCCATACCGGCCATGCCGTATTGGTCGTAGCGGGCCTTCTTCTCGGGATTGCTCAGCACGTCGTAGGCCTCGGCAGCCTCCTTGAACTTCTCTTCAGCCTCCTTGTCACCCGGATTGCGGTCGGGGTGGTACTTCAAAGCCAACTTCCTATAGGCCTTCTTCATTTCATCTGCTGTGGCGTTCTTGTCGACGCCCAGCACTTCATAATAGTCTCTCTTTGCCATATTATTATCTCCTCTCTCAACATGCCACGACCACCTTGGCGTAGCGCAGCACTTTGTCGTTGAGGTAATAGCCTTTTTCCACCACGTCAATCACCAAGCCTTTTTGCTCGGGTGCCGGGGCGGGCACCTGCGTCACCGCCTCGTGCATCGACTCGTCGAACTTCTCGCCCTTCGCCTCCATCGCTTTCAGGCCCTTCTGTTCCAGGATCTTCATCAGCTTGTTATAGATCAGCTTCACCCCCTCGTCGTCACCCATCGCCGCCAGGGCCCGCTCGAAGTCGTCGACCACCGGCAGGATGGCCTTCATCATCTCGCGGCTCCCGTTGAGCAGAAGGTCCGCCTTCTCCAGGTTGGTGCGCTTGCGATAGTTCTCATATTCCGAATACAGACGGAGGTACTTGTCATTCAGCGAGGCCAATTTCTCGCCCAGTTCCTGCACCTTGTCAGTCTCCGAGGCTTCGTCCGCCTGTCCTTCCGCATTCTGTTGCGGCGTCTCTTCGGTTGTAGTCTGCTGATCGACGGTCTCTTCCGCCACTTCTTTATTTATTTCTTTCTTGTTCATGTCTTAGTTTGTTTTACAGTATATAATATAGCAAATACACTGCCAATGGCAGTGCCGACTGACATTTTGTCACCATACGAAGACATCCTCCGGCTTGCGGGGTCGCCGGTCGGCGGCCCATCGGAAGTCGGGCAAGCGTTTCAGTTCATTGGGCAACTGGTCGACCGGATAGGTCTGCATGTCGGGTTTGTCCATGGTGACCACACGTACCGGCGCCCTGGTGCTGTCGAAATAGATCCGCATGCTGGTCCCCACCCCGGCGTTGACACCGATCAGGCCCGTGCGGCCTGCGGTATCCTCTTCAGTGATATAGAAGACCATCTGGGCGTTGCCCACCACATCGGCATAGTCGGGCTCCCCTTCGTGGAAGTAGACGATCCCCTGCTGTCCCTTGAGCTGGTTGAATTTCTGCTGATCCACCTGCTGCATGGCAAAGCACGCGCTGCGCAGCCACGCCTGGCGCACGCCACCACTGTCGTGCAGCAACTCGATGGTGTCGGCCACACACTGGTAGTGTTCGTACCACAGGATGGGATCGCGGTAGAGCCGAAGGGTGGAATCGGGCGCGCTGTAGAAGGCGGAATCGCACATCGCCTGCGCATCGCGGCGGAATAGTTTGACATGGTAATTGGCGCGTACCGTCTGCATCTGGTTGGTGCTGTCGTTGGTCACATAGACGGTGTCGGCATGGAGGAACAGCGAGTCGCCCTTGTCGATGAAAAGCACGTGGGCGCTGTCGGTGACAAAGGAGAAGCCCTCGGCCTGCGACGTCTCGCCGTAGCGGCCGGTACAGGTCAATTCGTTGACCGAATCGACAATGACCACATTTCCCCAGGCCTTGCCGTATTCCCTTGTCTCGTCGTAGAACAGCGTGTCGCTGTCGATCGTGCGGCCCTGGTTGTCGACGTGCGACGCACGGTAGGAGATGGCGTAGCGCGTCTCGGTATTGTAGTCGCCCAGCTCGCTATAGATGGTCGACGAGTCGCTGTAGATATGGGTGGGACTCTCGAAATGGGCAATGGTGGTCTCGGTGTTGTACAGCAGGGTGTCGGTCACCAGGCGCATCGAGCTGTCCACAAGGACCACGTCGCCATAGATATAAAACTGCTTGAGGTTCGAATTGTACTGCCCCTGCCGGCTGTAGAGCGTCCGGTCCTCGCTGCTGCCATAGCCCCATTCGGTGTAATAGGCCGTGGCGCTGTTGCGCTCATAGGTGAGGTGGTTCGCCAGGAGCTGGGTGCCGCCGTCGATCAGCAGCACCGTATCGCTCCAGATGTCCACCACCCGGGTGTTGCCGTCGTAGTAGAGGCGGTCGCCGTAGATGAAAGTGGTATCGGTCAGCTGAATGGCCACATTGCGAAACGCAGTGAAGCTATTCTCGCGCGTGTTGTAGTGGGCCGAATCGGCCTCAAGCACCATCCCCTCGTGGGTGGCGTGTACACCACGGTAGAGGATCCAGATGTCGCTGTTTCCTCCGTCGCGGCTGCCCATTCCCGACCGGTACTCAATCATCTTCTGCGCCTCGGCCGTCAGAGAGGCCGAGAGCATGAGCAATAAAAGTATGAAACGACTTTTCTTCAAATCCTGCAAAACTAAACGACAGAGACGTGGCATGCCGCGTCTCTGTCGCATATTGTCCGAGTTACAATTTACAAATCATTAGTAGACCCGCGATCCCAGACGGTCCATGGCGCAACGGAAGCCAATCCACGACGTCGAACGGTTCTGGTCGTAGTAGCGGCGGGTGCCAGCCTGCAGATAGTAGGCACGATCCTTCCAGCTGCCGCCTTTCACCACACGCACCTTGTTGTTCACCAGGCTCGACGTGGGGTTCTCGCGCTGGTTGTCGGTGACGCGGCGATACATGCGGTTCGTGTACTCGTCGTCGGGCGACATGACCTCGCCGTCCTCCGACTCTTCCATCTCTTCCTCTTCCATCTCCTCGTCGCCGTACTCTTCCTCGCCCTCTTCAACCACATCCTGCCAGTCGTCGAGGTTCGACGCACGGTCACCATCGAGGTAGTTCACGTTGTTGGCCTGACGGTAGTTGCGGCGGTTGGCCTGGAAGTCGACATCTTTGTACTTGATCATGCCGTCGTCGCCGATGAAGACCTCGTTGTCCTCGTCCAGCTCGGGTGTACGGTAGATGTTGCCACGGAAAGGATCCATGTCGTCGGCGCCCACAGGCTGGACCGTCTTACGATAGACATCCATGCACCACTCGCTCACGTTGCCGGCCATGTTGTACAGGCCGTAGTCGTTCGGGAAGTACCAATCCACGGGGCAGGTGTAGTCCCAGCCGTCGTTGAGGTTGCCAGCCACGCCCATGGCGTCGCCACGGGTGCGCTTGAAGTTGGCCAGGAACTGGCCGTAGTATTTCTTGTTGGCCGAACGCAGGCTCTGGCCCGCCCACGGGTAGGTCTTGTGCTCGGTGATACGCTCGTCGTAGGTGTTGCCGATCATACCCAGGGCAGCGAACTCCCACTCGGCCTCGGTCGGCAGACGGTAGTAGGGGTACAGGATACCGTCGGTCTTACGCACCTGACGCTCCTCGCCACCGGCGGCGGGGTTGAAGTCGGTCAGGCCCTTGCGGGTCTCGCCCTCGTAGCGGCCAGCCAGGTAGACATCGGTCTGGAAGGCGTTGGTACCCAAGTTCTCCTGATCGAGCATGATGATGCCCATATCGACAAGCACCTTCTCGTTGACGCGGTCGGTACGCCACACACAATACTGCTGTGCCTGCTCCCAGGTGACGCCCACCACAGGATAGTCGGCATAGTTCGGGCTGCGGAGGTAGAAGTCCACGAAGCTCTCGCGCCAGGCCAGCTTGTCGCGCCAGCAGGCCGTGTCGGGCATGATGGCGGCCACCTTCTCGGGGTACTCCTCGCCGTAGGCACGCTGCATCCAATAGATAAACTCACAGTAGTCCAGGTTGCTCACCTCGCACTCGTCCATATAGAACGACGACACCGTCACCGTATGGGGAGTGTTGTTCCAGCTGTAGCGCGGATCCTCGCTCACATGGCCCATCACAAACGAGCCGCCCTCGATAAACACCAGACCCGGTGCCGTCTCCATCTCGGGATAGCCAGTCACATCGTATCCGCCCCAGTTGGGGTCGTTGTAGTTCCAACCGGTCGTGGCCGACTGGCCCGAGTTGCTGGAACACGCGGCCAACAGCACCGCGGCTGCCGCCAACACGAATGAAAATCTGAAAATCTTCATATATTCTTACAGTTTGATTATACTCTTTATTTACCTATTTAACGCGAAAAGGCGTCTTTTTGTTTCGTTATGCCTGCATTATTTGTTAGAACGACGGGCAACGGATGGCCTTCACCTTCTTGGCCCGCTCAGGCACCGGCAGCAACAGGCCGAAGGTCAGCTCGTGCGCACCGGCCGTCTGGTTGGCCAGCTGGCTGACGGTGACATCGTAGCTGTAGCCCACCTTGAAGTAGTCCTGCTGCACGCCCAGCTGGAAGATGAACGCGTCGGCATTCTTCACACCATGACGGAACCACACACCCACCAGGAAGGGCATCCAGTCCAGATAGACACCATAGTTGAAGTAGTGGATTCCACCTTGGTACTGATAGACCAGGTTGGGCGAGATGACAGGCGTGCCAAGGCCGATCGACGACTGACGGCGTGCCTCCTCGGCCACATTGATCAGTCCGCCCGCATGCACCGTGAATTTCATCGGCACACGATCCTCGCTGTAGAAAGCCTGGTTGGGCTGCGTCAGGTGGGCCGCCGAAAGACCGGCATACCATTTGTCGCCGCTCACCAACACGCCAGTGAAGAAATCAGCACTCCAACGGCTCAGGTTGTCGGGCGGCGTCACCGTGCGTGCGTATGAGAATCCCAGTTCGGGGTCGATCTGTTCGGGGAAACGCAAATAGTCGTTCCAGTTCAGCGCATTGTTGACAAGCGAAGCCTGCAAGGCGGCACTCATCTTAATATCGCGCGTCAGCTGGAAATGGAAGGCATAGATAACACCCAACATATTGGTACTCAGAGCGCCATGATCACCCACACGGTCGGTCATCACGATGGCACCCACACCGCCGTGCAGATCCTCGAAATACTGGTCGTACGAGGCCGACACCGTGGTGTACGGGCTGACCAGCGCGGGCCACTGGGCCCTGTAGCTCAAGGAAATGCGCGGAGCCACCTGCGATCCCGCAAAGGCAGGATTCAAATAGAGTGGATTAGCATAAAATTGAGAGAAACCGACATCCTGTGCTCCTGCGGTCGCTGCCGTCAGGAGCAAGGCACCCAGAAGTGCCCCTTTCAGTCCCTTTTTCAGATGCTTTTTTAACATATTATTGGCCAATTATCAAACCGCAATATTACGAAGTTTTTTCGACATGGAGAAATTTTCCTCAAAAATATTTCATAATAGCCACTATTTCAATAATATATTTTTTCACACCGCAGTCACTTCAACACTTCAAAAAGTGGCTTCAAAAGGTCGTTTTTCCGTTTTTTGGCCCTTTGCGGATTGGTGCAAACCACGGCTTTGTCAGTCCCCTGCTGGCCCTTTCACCATTCCTGCCATGCATCCTGTCCGCACACATGCAGAGATGATGCAGAGGGGATGCCTGGATGATGCCTGGATGATGCCTGGATGATGCCTGGATGATGCCTGGATGGCATGTGGAGGGTGGCCTGACGGCAGGAGGGATCCGACGGACTCACGGAACGACGATTACCGTCAATAACAAAATGACAACAAACCACTTACCGCCATACCCCCACCCTACCGGACGCATTATTTTTCGCACGGGCGCCTGTATGTCGATTATTTTATGTAATTTTGCATCCTGAAACATTCAAACCTCCGCCATGATAAGACGCCACCCTCTGCTGCTTGCCGTCGTCCTGTTGGCCACCGCCTGCACGTCGCCCACACCCGAACCCTTCGGGCCGGTGCCCACCGAGGCTCAACTGGCCTGGCAACGTATGGAAATCAACATGTTCTGCCACTTCGGCCCCAACACCTTCACCGGTGCAGAGTGGGGCTCCGGGCAGGAGAGCGGCGAGGTGTTCAGGCCGGCGGCCTTGGACTGCGACCAGTGGGTCGACGTGGCATCGCAGGCCGGCATGGGCGGCATCATCCTCACGGCCAAGCACCACGACGGCTTCTGCCTGTGGCCCAGCCGGTTCAGCACCCACACCGTCCCGGACTCGCTCGATGTGCTACGCCGCTTTGTCGACGCCTGCCGGGGAAGGGTGAAGGCAGGCGTGTATATCTCGCCCTGGGACCGCAACCACCCCACCTACGGCAGCGAGGCCTACAACGACATATTTGTCAACACACTGAAGGAGGTACACGCACAGTACGGGCCCATGTTCGAGCAATGGTTCGACGGGGCCTGCGGCGAGGGCCCCAACGGCAAACGGCAGGCCTACGACTGGCCACACTTCATGCAGACCATGGATGAGTTGAACCCGCAATGTGTCATCTTCAGCGACATCGGTCCCGGTTGCCGCTGGGTGGGCAACGAGGAGGGGCGCGCGGGCGAGCCCTGCTGGAGCACCCTCTGCACCGAAGGGGCCACGCCGAGCGACAACAAGCCAGCCCCTGCCGAACTGGAGACAGGCCATGCGCCGCTACCCACTTTACATTGGGTGCCGGCCGAATGCGACGTCAGCATACGTCCCGGCTGGTTCTGGCATCCGCAGGAGCACCCCAAGACGGTCGACGAGTTGATGGAGATCTACTACAACTCCGTGGGACGCAACGGCTTGCTGCTGCTCAACGTTCCGCCGGACACCAATGGCCGCATCCCCGTCGAGGACAGCGCTGTGCTGATGGCCTTCCGCGCCGAAAGGGATCGCATCTTCACCCGCGACCTGACGCAGGGAGCACGTGTCCGCGCCCGCCATCGCACTGGCTACCGGGCCGCCAACGTGCTCGACACCGCCTACCACACCTACTGGGCCGCCAAGGACAAAGACGCCACTCTCGACCTGCGCCTCGACAGCATCACAGAGTTCGACATCATTGTCATTCAGGAGTATATACCCCTTGGGCAGCGTGTGGAGAACGTGCAGCTGGCCATCGACGAAGGCGACGGTATCTACCCCTACACCAATGCCGACCATCCCCTCTGCACCACCGTGGGCTACAAGCGCATCATACGCCTCGACGACCGCCTGCGCACCGACCGCCTCATCTTCACCTTCCACGCCCTCGCACCACCCGTCATCAACCGCATAGCACTCTACAATTCAGCCCGATGAAAAGGATCTTCAAACTGCTGACCTGCGTCAGCCTCGCTCTTAACTCCTACCTCTTAACTCTTAACTGCCAGGAGCTTCCGCAGGGTTATTTCCGTAATCCGCTGGGGTCGGACATCGGCCTGAGCGCCACCTTCGCCGAGTTCCGCACAGGCCATTTCCACGCCGGCATCGACATGCGCACCGGCGGTGCCGTCGACCAACCCGTCTATGCCGCCGCCGACGGCTATGTGGCCAAGGTGAGCATATCGCCCTGGGGCGGAGGCAAGATACTCTATATCAAGCATCCGAATGGCTATACATCGGTCTATATGCACCTCAACGGCTACGTCGGTGCCATCGGCAAGGCCGTCCTCAAGGAGCAGTACGCCCAGCGCAGCTACAGCATCACAAAACTCTTCGGGCCGAACGAATTGCCGGTGAAGAAAGGGCAGTTGGTGGCCCTCAGCGGCAACAGCGGCAGCAGTGGCGGCCCGCACCTTCACTTCGAGTTGCGGCAGGGGGGTATGACCGACCTCCACACCCACGCCACTACCATCAATCCCCTGCTCTTTGGTCTCCCTTACCGCGACGGCATCAGTCCCACCATCCGAGGCGTACGCATCTATCCCGAAGGCGGTGAGCCCTTCGCGGTGGGCAAGGACAACACGGTGACCGTCAACGGTCCTTTCCATCTGGGTGTCTACGCCACCGACGCCGCCGAGAGCAGCACGGCCAAGAACGGCCCCGACCGCGTCGAGGTGCTGCTCGACGGCACCCCCTTCTTCGTCTACACCACCGAGCGCTTTCCGCTCGACAGCAGCCGCATGGTCAACGCCCTGCTGGACTACCCCCTCTATGCCCGCACCCGCGAGGCCTACCTCCTCACCCGCGCCCTGCCGGGTGCCGAAGGCCCCTGGATACCGCAGCGGGTGGGCGACGGCGTCTTCCGTCTGCGACCCGGTTCGACCCACTATATAGGCATCCGCGTGCTGGATGTCAAAGGCAACGTGGCCGAACGCACACTGACGGTGACCACCGGTCAGACCTGTCAGACTGGCCAGACCAGTCAGACCGCACTACCCGTCAAGTTCGACCGACCGTTCAGCCTTCAGCAGTCGGCATTCAACATTCAACTGCCGGCCTATGCCCTCTATGCCGACGACCGCCTGGAGTGCTCTGCCAGCGGCATCACGGTGACGGCCAACCCCACCGTCAACGACATCCCGCCGCACGTAGCCTACACCTTGGGTATCAAGGGCTCGCTGCCCGGGGTGCCGCAGCAGAAGACGGTGGTGGTGCGGGTGACGCACAAGTCCGGCAGCGTCAGGCACTCGGCCTACAAGACCACCCATGCCGACGGTTGGCATACCGCCCAAGTGCGCGACTGGGGTGAGTTCACACTGGCCACCGACACCACAGCGCCCACCGTGCGGCCGGTCAACTTCAGCGAAGGCAAACCCTTCAAGCCGAACATGATAAAACTGAAAGTCAGCGACGACCTGAGCGGCATCGAGACCTACCACTGCTTCCTCAACGGCAGCTGGATCCTGGCCGAATACGACGGCAAGACCGCCACCCTTGCCATCGACGCCCGCAGCAAGCTTCAGGCCGGCAAAAACCGCCTGCGCGTCGAGGTGACCGACGCCGTGGGCAACATCACAGACCTCACCTGGACAATCCAAAAATAACATAACCTATGCGAAAACGACACCTTTTGACCGCCGTCGCGCTGAGTTGCCTGCTGCTGACAAGTTGCATCAGCGACGCGTGCGACAACCTGTACACCACCAGTGAAGTGTGGCTGGACAACGGCACCTCGGAGCCGCTGTACTACACCTTCTCCGACACCCCGTACCTGACGCCGGAGTGCTCGGTGCAGCAACTGCCGGTAATGCTGGCTTACATCCTCGACTTCAAGCAGTTCAGTCCCTCGCAGGTAATGACCTCCCCCAGCTATACCCCGAACGGGCGTCGAGGCTCCGGCGAAGTGTATGGCTACTATCCCTACTTGCTCCTGCTGCGCTACGACAACAGCGTCGTGGCCTGCTACGACGTCAGCCGCGCTGCCCTGGCCGGTGCCGACTACCCCTGGTTCTCGCCCGAAGCCGACAGCACCGAGACTCGGCTCGACATGGTTGAGACTTGCCATGACTACGAAACCACCTATGTGTACACCTATTACATAAACGACAGTACATTATGAAACGCTTGACACTATTTCTTCTGATGGCCGCTCCCCTGTTGATGTGCTTCCAGTGCGGATGCGACGAGCCGGACGCCATCACCCTCCTGCAGCTGGAAAACGCCACCGGCGAGGATCTCTACTGGAGCCGCTCGGCGCAGCCCCGGCCCAACGCCGACTGCCGCTGGCAGCACCTTCCCGACTCGGTTTACCTGTACTATAGCGAAAGCGCACCGGCGGTCGAACAGTTCCGGCGGTATGTCGACGGAGATTACCTGCTGATCGTCGACGGCACGATGCAGCTGCGGGCCTCCTGGCCGACCGACAGCCTGCCCATGGCCGACAACGCCCGCTGGGTTTCCGACACCACCCTGCTGGAAACCACCAACTGCAACGGCATCCACCCGACGAAATACACGCACACCTTCACCCTCGCGCAGGACGACCTGCTATAGAACGCGAGGCCCCTGCCGCAAGCGGCAGGGGCCCCGTCAGTTCATGATGTTGCACCGGTCACTCCGCCGGCTGGCTGCGGCGGGCCTTCAGTTCGTCGTAGAACTTGGCGTGCGACGCCTCGATGTAGGGTTGCAGCCACAGGAAGCCGATACCCAGCGTCAGGCAACACAGCAGTGCCCAGCCGATGAAACTCAGGTCGAGGCAGAAGAGATTCCACTTGTAGCCCTGCATCATCATACGGCTCTCGTGGACACACTCCTCGGCGTCCAACTCAGGGCGGTCGTTCATCACGTAGGGCGTCATGGCATAGGCGTAGCTCTTGACGATACCTGGCACGATGAAAAGCATCGTCCACAGCAGGGTGTAGAGGAACACCAGGAGCGATGTGCCAAGCACACGGCCATAGTTGTTGAAGACGCCGAACTGGTCGCCCACCATCTCGCTGCTGTCTTCGCCGCGCACCAAGCGCAGGAAACAGAGCATGAAACCGAACTCGAGCGGGCAGAGCAACAGAAGGCCGGCCAAAGGAATGGAGGAGGCAGCGCCAGCCACGAGCGAGAAGACGAGCGTCGCCAGCACCGCGTTGACCCAGTTGCCTTTGAGGGCCTGGCGGGCCGCCATGCGAATCTCACGGTTCGATGGCATGGCAGGCTGCCCGGCAGTATAGAATTCTTGATCTTTCATAGGGTTTATCCACGTTCGTTATAGTCAGCATTAAGCAGGTTCATCGCCTTGAAGAACTTGTGGTAGAACACGAACGGCCCCACGATGATGAACGTGCCGAAGAAGCCCCAGCCCCAATAGGTGCCGGCACCGAACTTGCAGTCAATGCCACGGCGGGTCAGTTCATTGCCCATACGCGAGCAGAGCATGCTCCACCAGATGAGCGGGAAGATGCCCAGCGTGAGCCACGAAAGGAGGAAAAAGACGAGGCAGTAGTTCATCGTCTTCTTTTGGTCGTAGGGGCCTGCCACTTTATTGATCTCGTTCGAGATGTGCGTCAAGCACACGATGGCGTAGATGCTCAGGGTGACCAGCGACAGCAGGATGAACTTGACCATGCCGCGATTGGTGCGCAACGGGGTGGCGGGCACCCGGGTTTCGGTAGTAATGTTTTCTTCCATGATGTAATTTGGTTTTAATTAATGATTAAGAAAAGAGCCACAATCCTGAATCCAGGACTGTGGCTTTTGTTATTGTTCTTTTTTATTCAAACGACTTGATGGCCTCCTTGATGAGTTCCATGGCGGCGCGGAGCTGCTCCTCGGTGATGACCAGCGGAGGAGCAAAGCGGATGATGTGCTGGTGGGTGGGTTTGGCCAGCACGCCCAGGTCGCGCATCTTCAGGCACACGTCCCATGCCTCCTTGC
>CAMNIH010000045.1 GCA_946540365.1 uncultured Bacteroidales bacterium | reverse complement strand
CCCAGGAAACGCACCAGCATGGTGAAGACACGGTCGGCCTTGAGCGGATAGCCCTCGCCCTTGATCTTGCCCACCAGGGCGGCGCCGCCGCTGCCCACCATCAGGCCCAGCGCGCCGAGCACCATGATGGCGGGCCACATCAGGTTCACCGCAGCGAAACCCGTCGTGCCCGTGAAATTGGACACGAAGAGGCCGTCCACGATTCCGTAGACCGACGAAACAAGCATCATGGCCACGCACGGCGCCGCCGTCCGCAGCAGCCGTCCGTAGCCATAATGCCCTGATAATGCAACCTTCATACCTGCCGGCCTCGATCAGACCGTCACTTCACCTCGTCGATATTGACGATATGGTACTGGCGGGTGCCAAGACCGATCTTCTCGGCATGCTCGATGGTGTGGATGCCGTGCTGCTTGTCGATACGGGCAAGCAGGTCGGTGGGATCGTTGGTGGCGGTGACCTGCTGGTTGTTGATGATATCGATGCAGGCCTGGTCGAGGGCCACCGGGTCGGTGGAGGCCAGGATGCCGTAGTCCTCAAGCTTCACTGGCTCGGGGTGATCCACACAGTCGCAGTCGATGCTCATGTTGTTCATCACGCTGATGTAGATGATGCCCTTCTTGCCGCGGAAGTAGTCGGTCACAGCCTGCGCGGCGGCGGCCATGCTCTCGAGGAAGCCGTCCTGGTTGCCGATGAATTCGGGCGTCCACAGCTTGGCGATGTCGAGCTTCTCCATCTTGCCGGCGGAATGGATATAGGCCTTGCCGTTGGCGCTGCCGCAGCCGATGCTGAGGTTCTTCAGCGCTCCGCCGTAGCCGCCCATGGGGTGGCCCTTGAAGTGGTTGAGGGCAATCATGAAGTCGTAGTTGGCCATGTGGCTGCCCACGATGTCGTACTTGATGTGGGTGGTGTCGCGCACGGGGATGCGCATCTCGCCCTCCTCGTCCATGATGTCGACCCGGAACATGGGGGTGAAGCCATGGCGCTCGATGACCTTCCAGTGGTTGGCGGAGGTGGTGCGCTCGTCCTGCTTGTCCTCGGGGGCGTTGCCGTAGGCGGTGTTGCACTCCACGATGGTGCCGTCGACGGTCTGCACCAGGTTCTTGATGAGTTCGGGCTTGAGGTAGTTGGGGTTGCTGCCCTCGCCGGTGCTGATCTTCACAGCCACACGGCCCTCGGCCTTCACGCCCAGCGCCTCGTAAATCTTGACCAGCGCCTCGGGGCTGATGTCGCGCGTCAGGTAGACGGCCACGCCCTCTTCCACCGGTTCCTGTGCCTCGGCAGGCTGATTGTTGTTCTTGCAGCCGACCATCAACATGGCGGCGGCCGCCATAAGCATAAATACTTTCTTCATTTTATCTTTAAATTTTAAACTTTAAACCTTAAACTTTAAACCTTAAACCTTATCAATTCATCAGGCGGCTTTCGCCCCAGGTGTACTGCGGATAGGCCTTCTTCAGGTCGCTGGCCGAGCCGGTGACGTTGCTGCCGCCGCTGGTGGCGAAGACGCAGAGGGTCTTGCCGCCGAGGTCGTGGGCCTCGATGAAGGTGTTGACGATGGTGGGAGCGGTGTACCACCAGACGGGGAATCCGATCCACACCGTGTCGTAGTCGGCCATGTTGGGGCAGCCGCCCTTGATGGCGGGGCGCGAGGAGCGATCCTTCATCTCCAGCGAGGAGCGGCTCTGCTTGTTGGTCCAGTCGAGGTCGGCGGCGCTATAGGGCTCGGCGGGCACGATCTCGAACAGGTCGGCGTTCTTTTCTTTGGCAAGCCGCTGGGCGGCATCCTTCGTGGTTCCGGTGGCCGAGAAGTAGGCCACAAGTGTCTTGTTCATATTCTTTCCTTTCTGTTGTTTGTTTTCCTTGCTGTTCTGCGCGCAGGCCGTCAACATCAGGCAGCATGCGGCGAGAATCAATGCGACACGTTTCATCATTTTCACTGATTATATGATTGTTATATGTATTGTCATACCGTTTTTGCGACTGCAAAAATACAAAAAAAAGAAAAACATCAACCCCCGGCAGCACAAACGTCACAAACACAGATTCCCTTTCTAATAAACCGCCGGGCACCACCTTTTGCGATGGTACCCGGCGTTTCACTGCTGTCGCGGAGGGGCCTTACTTGGCAGGCTCCCACTTGCAACGGACGGGCGACACGATGGCGCCCTCTTTCTTCAGCTCGGCAAAGGCCTTGTCGACCTCTTTGCGGTCGGCGCCGAGGGCCTTGGTCACATCGCCTGCCGAGACCGGTTTGCCGGCCTGGCGCATGGCCTCAAGAACTTGTTCTTTCATAGAATAAATTGTTAATAATCAAAATAATACACGTAAGTATACTTTCTTTTCACAACTGCAAATATACAACTTTTTTTGATATCATCACGATTCGCACCGCACATTCTGCCAGCCCACCCGGCCATTTGCCTGCGTCCCCACGCGGGGGTCTGGGCTCCGTCGAACCCTCGCAACGACAGGTTGGGAAGGGGATGACTCTACCATTTCTTCAGTCGTTCTTCAGTCGTTCTTCAGTCGTTCTTCAGTGATCACTGAAGAACGACTGAAGAACGACTGAAGAACGACTGAAGAAAAGGTAGAGTTGATAGGTACTTGGAGTGGTGCTGGTGGTGGGTGGCAAGGGGCAACGGCATCCGGGGTCGGGAGGTGAAAATAATTCTTCCCCACAATAAACAGAATGCTTCTTCGTTATGCTCAGAAATTGAAACAAATAAAACGAACGATTATGAAGAAAATGATCTTTACCCTGGTAGCGGCTGCGGCCCTCTGTCTCGCCGGTTGCGACACATACTTCGGCGAACCCGTCACCTTCCGTCAGGATGTCGCAGGCAACTACACCGCCGTCAAGGTGGAACACGCCTTCGACGTGACCGTCAGCGACACCGCCACCGCGGCCACCGTCACCGTGCCCGAGAGGATGGTCGACAAGGTGAAGCTGCAGGTGCGGAACGGGGTGCTGGAGATCGGCTTCAAAAAAACCCTCTCCTTCGCCATCGGCGAATGCAGCGTGATACTGCCGAAGAACGCCAACGTGAAAGACCTCGATATTTCGGGCGCCTCGTCGTATGCCGGCGACCTGCAGGGCAACAAGTGCGAGGTGGATGTGTCCGGCTCCTCCTCGTTCCATGGCAACATCGCCGCCTCCGAAATCGACTTCGAGATCTCCGGCGCCTCCACGGCGCGCTGCACCGTGGCAGCCGACCGGATCGACACCGAGGTCAGCGGCGCCAGCGACGTCACCCTCAGCGGCGACTGCACCGGCACGATGGACATCGAGATCAGCGGTTCGAGCAAGCTCCATGCCGAGGCCCTCGGCACCAGCGCCGTCACCGGCAGCGTGAGCGGCTCCAGCCGTGCCGACGTGACGGTGTGCGAACGCATCGCCGTCGATGCAAGCGGCGCCAGCACTGTCACCTACGGCCTCTCGTCGCCCGGGTGCCAGCCCACCTACGGCTGCACCACCAGCGGCGCCTCCAACGTCAGCCCCCGATAGGCTGCACACACCTATGACGGACGGCATCACGCACCACTACAGGGAGCAGGGCTCCGGTTTCCCGCTGCTGTTGCTGCATGGCAACGGCGAGGAGAGCGGCTACTTCGCGTACCAGATGGAGCCTTTCGGCAGGCATTTCCGCGTCCTGGCCCTCGACACCCGTGGCCACGGCCAGACGCCGCGCGGCACGGCCCCCTTCACCATACGCCAGTTTGCCGACGACCTGCTGGCCTTCATGGACCGCATGGACATCGGGAAGGCCCATTTGTTAGGTTTCTCCGACGGCGGCAACATCGCGATGGTCTTCGCCTTGCAGCACCCCGAGCGGGTGGAACGGCTCATCCTCAACGGCGCCAACCTCGACGCCCGTGGGGTGAAGCCGGGCGTGCAGCTGCCCATCGAGGTGGGCTACCGCATGGCGCGCCTCTTCGCCCGCCGCAGCGAGCAGGCGCGCCGAAATGCCGAGATGCTGGGCCTGATGGTCAACGACCCCGACGTCGCGCCCGAGGAACTGGCGCACATCGCGTGCCCCACGCTGGTCGTGGCCGGCGACAAAGACATGATCAAAGACAGCCACACACGCCTCATCGCCAGCGCCATCCCTGGTGCGCAGCTGGCCATCCTGCACGGCGACCACTTCATAGCAAACCGCAACCCCGAGGCGTTCAACACCACGGTGCTGCGGTTCCTTGTTGATCAGCAGTAGTCAAGTAGTAAAGTTGTAGAGTTGTAAAGTTGTAAAGTTATAAAGTAGGTAAGTAGGAAAGTAGGTAAGTAGTTAAGGCAATACCGACGGCTGGAGCATTTGCCTTAACTACTTAACTACTGTCTACTTAACTACTAACTACTACTACAGGCCGCGCAGCCCAACGCCGCCAGGCGCACAGCACCTCGCCGATATAGACGGTGTGGATGCCGGCGCGGCGTGGCGTTGCGGAAGTCGCTCTCCGACGCCCCCTATCACCCGTTAGCTTATTAATATTTTTTTGCCGTATCAGAAAGATTGCGTATCTTTGCAAATTGAAAAAAGCTCATCTATATGGCAACTCAATCCATAGAACCCCAAATCGCCGACCTTGCCAACGGTTGGCTCAAACAATACAAACTAGACTACCGTCTGGAGCAGCAATCACTTAATTCCGACATTGACAACGCCCTTAACGAATACTATTCCAAGCAAGGTGGAGTTGGCGGCAATCGTCCCGATTGCAAACTGTTGTTACAAGACAAATATGGTAACAAGTGGCCCGTGCTCATCGAATACAAAGGATACAAAGACAAGCTCGTCAAACTTGACGCAGATGGGCATGTGGCGAACCGAAACACCAAAGGATTACCCGATTTCAAAAATATCAACGCGTTTGCCGTCAATGGCGCAGTACACTATGCCAACGCATTGCTGCACTATACAGCCTATACCGACATTATTGCCATCGGTATTACAGGGCACATTGATGCCACAGGGAAACTACGCCACGAGATAGGCGTGTATTACGTGTCGAAAAACAATTACGGCACTGGTCAAAGTGTAGGCGAATACTCCGACCTTTCATTTCTCGCGCCAAAGCATTTCAACTCTTTTGTTGAAAAAATAAAAGAACTCAGCCTTAGTCCTGAGGAAATTGAAAACATCAAGAAACGACGCGAGCAGGAAATCAACGTTAGTCTTGTTCGTCTAAACAACGATATATACCAAAACGAAAAGGGACTTTCTGAAAACGACCGCGTCTACCTTGTCGCCGCCTCTATCATGGCCACCCTTGGCGTTCCTGGAAAAGTACGTCCTTTGGAGAAAAGCGAACTTATAAGTTCGGATGAAGAGAATAACCGTGATGGTGACATTATTGTCCGGAAAATCAAAAACTTTCTCAACGAGAAGCACCTCCCCAAAAACAAACGGGACCTTATCGTCCGCACACTCGAAAACACCCTCACAAACGATAACATCAACCGTCCTGTTGCTGGCGAAAGTCAACTTCGGCGTGTCTTCGTCAAAATTATTGACGACCTTGGCATCTACTACAAAATTGGTCTCACCACAGACTTCACCGGTCGACTCTTCAACGAGATGTACAACTGGCTTGGTTTCACCCAAGACCGATTAAATGATGTTGTCCTTACTCCTTCTTATGTAGCCACCCTACTTGTTCGCCTGGCTCGTGTGAATATGGATAGTTATGTATGGGACTTTGCCACAGGCAGCGCAGGCCTCCTTGTTGCCGCAATGAACGAAATGCTGACCGATGCCAAGCAAAAGATTCACTCTCCCGATGCTTTAGCTTTAAAGCAAAATGACATTAAAGCCTTACAAATCCTTGGCATCGAGATTCTCCCCAGTATCTACATGCTGGCAATCCTCAATATGATACTCATGGGCGATGGAAGTTCAAATATTCTTAACAAGGACTCTCTTAAAGATTTCGACGGAAAATATGGTTTCATAAGCCCGGATGATTCTTTCCCAGCAGATGCATTTGTCTTAAATCCTCCTTATTCTGCCCCGGGCAACGGAATGGTATTCGTCGAAAAGGCCCTTTCAATGATGAACCACGGCTATGCTGCTATCATCATTCAAAACAGCGCTGGCAGCGGCAAGGCCGCCGAGTACAACCAAAGAATTCTCAAGCACTCCACCCTGCTGGCGAGCATCAAGATGCCTCTTGATCTCTTCATCGGCAAAAGCAGTGTTCAGACCAACATCTACGTCTTCCGCGTGGGCGAGGCTCATCAAAAGGACGACGTCGTGAAGTTCATCGACTTCAGCAATGACGGCTACACTCGCACCAACCGCAAGAAAGCCGCCATCAATCTCCGCGACACCGACCACGCACGCGAACGGTATGCAGAAGTTGTGGACCTGGTACGCTATGATAAAAGCAAACTTCATTTTCTGACCGAAAAAGAATACTACGAAGGCAAGATTGACCCAGAAAACGGAGCCGACTGGAATCAGACGGCCCCCGTGGACACCCGTCCTACACTCGGGGACTTCAAACGTACGGTAGCCGACTACTTGGCCTGGGAGGTTTCCAACCTGCTAAAGCAAAACGCCAATACGGATGACGGCCTGGGAAAATAGATGCCCCACTTGACGCAAAACTTAAATCCGTCAAGTGGGGAGAATACAAACTGGGGGAATTGTTTGAAATCAACCCAACAAAATGGTACAAGCTAACAAATGAAGAAATCTTATCATATGATGGAACAGTGCCTCTTGTAACGAATTCATCCACGGACAATGGAATAATGGGGTATTCATCCTTAATGGCCAATAACAAAGGTAACACCATCTCATGCTCGGACACCACCCTCGGAGCTGACACAATGTACTATCAGAAAGATGATTTTATTGGATACCAGCACATCCAACATTTAGTACCAAAATTCAAGCCATTTAACCACTCTGTGGCTTTAATGATTATATCTGCCACCCGTGTGGCAACACAAAATGCGGGATATGACTATGGGCACAAATTCAATCGCAAAGCGATGAGCCGAACAACAATTCTTCTTCCACAGACATCATCCGGCAAAATTGATTTTGCTTTTATAGAAGGCTTTGTGCGCGAACTCGAAGAGTCGCGCTTGCGCGAACTCGAAGCCTATTTGCTCGCTGCTGGACTCACTGATTATAACATTTCCTCTGCAGAACAAGTTTCTATTGACAAATTGCCCCACATAAAATGGCAATCTTTCAATGTGCAAGAGTTATTCGGCAAATCTACACGTGGGAAACGGCTGAAAGGCGACGACCGCACACCCGGCCTACTGCCATTTGTTACCGCCGGCGAAGCAGACACTGGCATTTCAGCTTTCATTGGCAACAAGGTTGAGGTGTTTGCCAAGAATACTACCACTATAGACATGTTTGGTTCTGCAAAATACCGCAACTATGACTACGGTGCCGACGACCATGTGGCGGTAGTCCACACAGAACACCTGCAAAAAAACGCTGCAATATTTGTTGCTGCCGCCTGCCATAAAGCTGCCCACACAGGCATATTCAATTATGGTCACAACTTCTACGCCAAAGATGCCGACGAACTCAACATCATGCTCCCCGTTAAAAACGGCGTACCTGACTATGCCTTCATGGAAACCATTATTAGCGCTGTGCATAAGTTAGTCGTCAAAGATGTTGTTGACTATGCCGATCGCCATCTCGCTGCTGCAAGTCAAATCACTAACGTTTGATTATACACAAAGGGAATTTACAATGGACAAAAAAATAATACAGGCGATATAATTATTTACCAGACCGAGGACGAATTGACTAAGATTGATATAAACATTCAAAAAGAAACAGTATAACTTTCGCTCGACTTGATAGCTGAGTTGTTCCAACGAGACAAGTCTACCATTTCACGTCATATAAAATTATTTTCAGTGAAGGTGAACTTGCTCCCGTTTCAGTTGTTGCAAAATTTGCAACAACTGCTGCCGACGGGAAAACATATAATGTGGAATGGCAGTTTTCTACAGTTGATATTATGGCAGTCATCACCGATGAAGATCATTTTCATAACATTGTATATTATATCGTATTGACCGAATGCCGATATTACATTTTAGCGTATTATTCGGAAAATTTATTTGCATTTTTCGCATTTGGATTTTTATTCGTATCTTTGCACTGAGAACTTGATACAAAAATACCGTATACCTACTGAACTACTGCTATTTATATTATCACAAGAATGTTTGGAAAGGTGTAAAATAGATGACTCAAAACTCTTAGGAAACGTGATTATGAGAAGAAAAATATACGACCGGTTGGTGCAATGGAAGCAGGAGAAGAGCGGCAAGACAGCCCTGATGATTGAGGGTGCCCGCCGTGTGGGAAAGAGTTATATCGCCCAGGAGTTTGCGAGGAACGAGTACGACTCATATATCCTCATCGACTTCAGCAAGGCTCCAACTCGGGTGAAGGACTGGTTCGACGAGTATCTGGAGGACATCCCGACGCTGCTGCAGAACATCCAGTTGCATTATAAGAAACAACTGACACCCAGGCGATCGCTCATCATCTTCGACGAGGTACAGAAATGCCCACGGGCCAGGGAGGCCATCAAGGCACTGGTGGAAGACGGGCGATTCGACTACCTGGAGACAGGGTCGCTGATTTCGATCAAGAAGAACGTGAAGGACATCGTGATTCCGTCGGAAGAGGACGGCATTGACATGTATCCGATGGACTTCGAGGAGTTCCTGTGGGCAATGGGCAATGAGGTGATGATGCCATACATCCGCGGGCAGTTTGAGAAGCAGAAACCAATGGGCGAGTTCCACCGCGAAGCACTGCACTATTTCCGTCAGTACCTGATAGTGGGCGGTATGCCGCAGGCAGTGGCAGAGTATGCAACATCGAGGGACTTCAATCGGGTGGATGCGGTGAAGCGGCAGATACTGCGGCTGTATGAGAACGACATCAAGAAGTATGCGGGAACGGCAACTGCCCGCGTGAGCGCCATCTACGACGCCATTCCCGGACAGTTGCAGAAGAAGGAAAAGAAATTCACGCTGGCGGCACTGGACGACGAGGCAAGGATGCGGGAGTATGACAGCGCTTTCTTCTGGCTGGGAGATTCGAAGATGGTGAACATCTGCTACAACACCACGGCTCCAAACATCGGCCTTCAGCTCAATGAGGACCGCACAGCACTGAAGTGCTACTTCTGCGACACGGGACTGCTGATTTCACTGGCCTTCAGCGCGCGGGGTATCGTAACGAACGAGATTTACCAGAAACTGATGTTCGACAAACTGGAGATTGACGAGGGAATGCTGGTGGAGAATGTCGTGGCGCAGATGCTGCGGGCGGCGGGCCACGAGTTGTTCTTTTACGCGAACTACGACAAAGAGGAGGCGGAGAACCGGATGCAGGTGGACTTCCTGATCCAGAAGGAGGTGGTGACTTCGCGGCACAACATCTCGCCCATCGAAGTGAAGAGCAGCACGGGCTACACACTGACTTCGATACAAAAGTGCATCAAGAAGTTTGGACAGTACCTAAGCACACCGTATGTGCTGCACACGAAAGATGTGGAGCATAAAGACGGACTGGTGTATCTTCCGCTGTATATGACGGGGCTGTTGTAGTAGACCCACAATACTTGTCCGTGGAACAGATCTACGACGATGGCTAAAACATGAAAGCATAACATTGAAACACAAAATCTACTGTAACAAACTTATGATGAAAAACAATTTCATACGGATGATGGCTGCCATCCTGATTTGCAGTCTGGCGATGGTTGTCGTGTCGTGCAGCGACAAGGAGAGACCCTCGCAGGAGAGAACGCCCTTCCAACAGATGCTCGGCGAGCTGGATTGGGGCACAGATACATGCTATGTCTACGGGCACAAGACACCCGACGTCGACGCCGTCACCTCGGCGCTGGCCTACGCCAAGCTGATGCGCACCCTGGGTTACAACTGTGTGGCCAAGGTGTCAAGCCCCATGAACCGCGAGACGGAGTATATCGCCCGTGTGTTCGGCATCGACCTGCCGGCGTTGAAGGATAGCGTGGCGCCGCAGACGCGCCTCATCCTGACCGACCATACCGACTATGCCCAATGCGTGGGCGGCGCCCGCCAGGCCGTCATCCTGCAGAAAATCGACCACCACGTGGAGGGCGACATCCGCGATGCCGACATACCCTTCGTGCGCCGCGAGATGGTGGGGGCAACGGCCACCATCGTCTATGAGATCTATCGCGAGGAGGGCATCGCCATCGACGACGAGACGGCCCGCATCCTGCTGGCCGGCATCATCAGCGACACACGCAACCTCACCAAAAGCTCCACGCGCGCCATCGACACCACGGCATGGCTGGCCCTCACCGCCCAGCTGGGCATCAGCGCCGACTCGGCGGCCCGGCTCAACCGCGCCATGGCCGACGCAGCCTACGACTACTCGGGTATGACCGACGCCGAGATCTTCCTCTCCGACTACAAGGAATACGACATCAACAGCCACCTGCTCGGCTTCGGCAGCCTGGCCTGCAAGGCGTCGGAGATGGATGCCTTCATCGAACGCATGCTGGCCGTGATGCCCACGCTGATGCAGCAGCAGGGGCGCCAGATGATGGTGGCCAAAATCGACAACCTGGTACACAACACCGGCGCCGACCGCGAGGAGAATCCCTACGTCAGCGAAGGCCTCTATTTCCTCTACTACGGCACGGGCGCCCGTGCCGTCGCCGAGGCCATCTTCGGCCCCTCGCTGCGCGACGGCGTCTGCTACAGCTCTGAAAACCTGTCGCGCAAGCAGATCGTCCCCCTCATCATCGACCAGTTGAACTGACGCACCGCCGGGTGCGGAACGCACTGCCTAACGCCGCCAGGCGCCCAGCACCTCGCCGATATAGACGGTGTGGATGCCGGCGGCGAAGCCGTCGTACCACTCGCGCGGGGTGGCGTTGCGGAAGTCGCTCTCCGTCTGGTGCCAGGCGGTCATCGTCTCGCACTCGATGACGAGGCTGGCCTCCTCGTAGTAGGGCGTGCCGTTTTCGGTGTAGGCCACATGCAGGCCCATGGCGGCGGCCTTGGGGTCGGCCACGGTGCTGTCGGCGAACTCGCGGCCGCTGCGCTTGCCGAAGAACTGCCACACTGCCGGATCGTCGAACTCCATGATGGTGAAGCGCTTGTGGCGCTCCATAAACTCGTAGGTGTAGCGTCCGGGCGCCACATAGACCGTCACCGCCGGCCGCTCGTGGCCCAGGTAGTTGCCGATGGCGCCCAAGCCGATGGTCATCGCGTTGCTCTCGCTGCTGTCGCCCACGCAGAGGACGAGGTTCTTGGTGAAAAAGGTGAAGCCGTTGTCGGAAAAGTCCTTCTGCACATCGAAGGGTTTCAGTGCTGTGTTCGTCATTGTGTCGTGGGTCTGGCTGTCCTGCCCCTTGCCGCCGCAGCCGGCCAGCACGGCCAGCAGCAGGGCGGGGATGATCAAACGGATTGTCGCTTTCATATCACTGACGCTACTTGAACAGTGCCTCGATCTGCTCCTTGTAGGCCGCGGCGACGTTGCGCCGGATAAGTTTCTGCGTCGGAGTGAGCATCTTGTTGGCCTCCGTCCATGGCTCGGCCACCAGGGTGAAGCGTTTCACCTGCTCGGTGACGCCCAGTTCGGCGTTGTACTTGTCCACCACCTTCTGGAAGCGTGCGACGACCGTCTTGTCGGCCACCATCTCGGCCGGCGTCTGGGCCTTGACGCCGTGGCGGCGGCACCAGTCCTTCAGCATGTCGAAGTCGGGCGCCACCAGTGCGGCGGCGAACTTCTCGCCGGCACCCACCACCATCATGTCCATGATGAACGGCGCCTGCTTCATCTTCTCCTCTATCA